>JAGQPD010000693.1 GCA_020426865.1 Planctomycetales bacterium | reverse complement strand
GTATCCAAGTCGATGCTGACAAACGCCAGGCAAAAGCGCCAACCGCGGATCGATTTCGAGGCACCTTTGACGACCGCATTGACATAACCATCACCGCTGGGGAACGAATAAATGATGGAAAAGACAATCGAGGCAAGCACGAACCCCAGGACGAACTTGGGAAATCTTCGCCAGACTTCGCCGATGTTGGGACGGTCGTCGGGGTTCTTCTCGACGTACGTCACCCAATACAACGCCACGAAGAAGGCGACGACACCAATCAAGATGTTTTGAATCATCTTGACCGCAATCGCCACCTTTTCGGCTTCGTCGCCGAGCAGGGCACCGGCGGCGGCGACAGCGCCGGTTGAATCGATGGTCCCACCCATCCAAGCGCCCCCGACGGCTTCGCTTAACCCGAGCAAACGAATGATCGGCGGCATCACAACCATCATCGCGACCGTAAACATCAACGACATGGAAATGGCAAGTGATAGTTCTTCCTTCTTCGCTTTGCAGGCAGCGGCGGTCGCAATCGCGGCTGATACGCCACACACGGACATATCCGCAGAAATCACCATGTTGAGCGACGCCGACTTCATGCGTAATACTCGCTGGCCAAACCAAAATGTGGCCACGAGAACAGTTGGAGTTACCAGCCAGGAGACAACGATGCCCTTCTCGCTTAATGCCAGCAGTTTATTAAACAGCACTTCCGCCCCCATGATGACAAGCCCTGTCTTGATGTAGAACTCGGTCATCACGCCGGCGCGCAACCATCTTGGTGTGCCGATCGTGTTGCTGATCAACAGACCAACGATGATGGCCCAAAGTGCGTATTCCAGGCTGTAGGCACTGACCACAGCGTTCTCCGCGATGACGTAGGCCAATGTCGCTAGCAGGAACACGATCGGAAAGGCCATTGCTACCCTCCCAATATTTCGGCCGATCGCGCCGGCTCCCAGCGCGAAGACGATCCATAGGATCACGCCAGCCCCAACGACGCGGGTCAATTCGGATGGCCCCCCTAGTGCCTGCAACGGATTGCCCTGCCACTCGGCAGGCATGCCTAGCCACGGCTTCAGACTGTTTTCATACGTCACGCTTGCCGAGGAGTCGGCGGCGGGTTCGGATTGATTACTACGGACCGCCAGGCAACAGGCAACCAGCAGGATGACGGCAACGGCAATTGCTGCCAGGTCTTCGGTCAACAATCCTCTCGGTTGGCTCACAGGTGGCGGTGAAGAGACCGAGTCAATCACTTCACCTTGCCCAACTTCCCCGTCGTAGGAATGGTCATGTTGCATCGCAGCGTTGCTCCGAAAAGTTAGCTCGCCAGTTTCGCCTGGATATTTGCCGGATTATCTGATGCCGCAAGCGGCTCAGTTCTGCCAACAGCAAACGACAGCATAACGATTTCTAGGGCGACCGGTTACCCGGAATTCGATTCGGCGGGTGGCGAGGGGCAAAATACGCTCTTGCAACATTTTTTTCCGACCGCTTGACGAAGGGGCCGATCGCGGATTAATCTAATATCCTCGATGCTTATTTCACTGCACCCCTTGTATTTACAAATCTTATCAACAGGCGCGGTGAATTCGGGGGGTGGGGGAGCAAGACACGGCGATACCGCGATTGGCAGCGTTGCGGATGGCAGCGCCCTGAGTTGCCGTAGTGGTCGCAGGCGGCACACGAAAGCGGCACTCGAAGGCGGCACTGGCCAACAAAGGAATTGGTCAGCACTGGCCGTGTGGGGCACCTGGGCGTATGCGGGTCGTTCCCTTTGGTTATTGGATAGGTTGTATGTCGTAGGAGGTATGTCCCGATGGGGGGGCCGCGGAAGCGGTCCACGCCGGCGGATCGGTGGAATTGGGATAACCGGTGATGGGATTAGGGACTTTGGTTTAGGCGCTCGGGGGATGCAGTTGAAATCGTTAAAGATCTTCTGTGACGTCGTACGTCAGCGTAGTTTTTCCAAGGCCGCCGACGAGAACGGGATCACGCAGTCGGGGGCGAGCCAGGTAGTCCAGCATTTGGAGGCCAGGTTGGGGGCTCGGTTGATTGACCGATCGAAGCGTCCGTGGGTACTGACCGAGGAGGGGGAGATCTTTTACCGTGGTTGTCGCGACGTCGTGCGGCGATACGTGGCATTGGAGAGTCAGGTACGATCGTTACACAAGGAGGTTTCCGAACGCGTGCGGGTGGCGTCGATCTATTCGGTAGGCCTAAGTCACATGAACCGTTACGTGCAGGAATTCATGTCACGTTATCCGAAGGCGCACGTGCATGTCCAATACCAGCATCCGGCGAATGTGTATGAATTAGTGGAGCGTGACGCAGTCGAGTTAGGACTGGTGAGTTACCCCAAGGCATCACGCGAGATTGAGGCGATAGCGTGGCGTGACGAACCGATGGTAGTGGTTTGTGCATCGCAGCACGAGTTATCTCGATGCGACATGGTCCATCCGGCTCAATTGGACGAGCTGAAGATGGTGGGTTTCGACCCGCAGCTGATGATACGTCGCGCGATAGATCGATTCTTGGACGAGTGGGACGTTGAGGTGGAGATGGTGATGGAGTTTGACAACATCGAGACGATCAAGCGGGCGATTGAGATCAACGCCGGCATTGGACTGTTGCCGGAGCCAACGGTGGCGCGGGAAGTACAGATGAAATCACTCGTATCCAGGCCGTTGACCAGTGGATCGCACGACCCATTATTATCACGGCCGTTGGGGATCATTCACCGCAAGGGGGTCGAGCTTAGCACGACGGCACAACGCTTCGTTGCCGAGTTGATCGCGCGGGACCAGAACGTAACGATGGATGGCTCGGCCGGATCATCGTCACCAACGACGGCGAGCGTGGTGAGTTAGTGCCGGGCGTGGACTCGGCAAGACTTTAGAAGTTGTAAGAGTGTGGATTGTCGCTGGGCGAAACATCCTGGCAGTTGTGGGGAGGAATTGATGATGAGCGAGTTCCCGGCCAAGTATGGCTTGTACGATCCGGCAAACGAGAAGGACAGCTGTGGCGTCGGGTTTGTGGCACACATCAAGGGCCAACGCAGTCATCAGATCGTATTGGACGCCGACGAGGTTCTGCGAAACATGGACCATCGGGGGGCGTGCGGATGCGAACCGAACACAGGCGACGGTGCCGGAATCCTGACCGCTTTACCACTGGAGTTCTTGAAGAAAGTTGCCGCCGACGATCTGGGGATTACGTTACCCGCCCCTGGACGTTTCGCGGCGGGGATCGTCTTTCTGCCGACCGACGCGGTGGAACGCCAGAAATGCAAAGACACAGTCGACCGCATCGTCGCCGAACAACAACAAGGATTGGCTGGCTGGCGCACCGTCCCGATCGATCCGGACCGGGCCGACATCGGGCCCACGGCGCGGGCCTCGATGCCGCACATCGAGCAACTCTTCATTACTGCCGGCGACAACCTTGAAGGGGAAGCCTTTGAACGCCAGTTGTATTTGATTCGCAAACGGGCTAGTCATGAATTGCGTAACGACACCTCGCTGACGCAGCGACAGAAATTCTACGTCTGTAGCATGTCGACCAAGGTGATTATCTACAAGGGGATGCTCACGCCCGATCAATTGCTCCCCTTTTTCCGCGACTTGAATGATCCCAGCTATACGACGCATTTGGCGATGGTTCATTCGCGATTCTCGACCAATACGTTCCCGTCGTGGGACCGGGCTCAGCCGAATCGTTTCATGAGCCACAACGGCGAAATCAACAC
>JAGQPD010000692.1 GCA_020426865.1 Planctomycetales bacterium | reverse complement strand
ACGACATGGGCCTGGGCAAAACCATTCAAGCTCTGGCGCTGCTGGTCGAACGAGCGGTCAATGGACCCCAGCTTGTGGTTGCTCCAGCTTCCGTCGGGTTCAATTGGGAAGCCGAAACACGTCGCTTTGCACCGACGTTAACACCCAAGGTATTTCGCGACTGCGATCGCGATCGGTTCTTCGAAACGATTCAGCCGGGTGATCTGGTCATCACCAGTTACGGACTATTGCAGTCCGAGGCCGAACGCTTCGAAGCGGTCCACTGGCACACCGTGTTGCTGGACGAGGCGCAAGCCATCAAGAATGTGGCGACAAAACGATCTCATGCCGTAATGCAACTTACAGCCGACTTTCGATTGATTCTCACCGGCACACCAATGGAAAATCACCTTGGGGAGCTGTGGAATTTGTTTCGCTTTATTGTACCGGGACTATTGGGGTCGCAGGAAGAGTTCCGCCATCGCTTCGCCGTTCCGATCGAACGCGACAACTGTCGAGCAACCCGTCATCGGCTCAGGAAGCTCATTCAACCATTCCTATTGCGGCGTACCAAGTCCGATGTGCTCACCGAACTGCCATCGCGAACCGAATCGGTACTGGAAGTGGAATTGTCTCCCGCCGAAGCCGCCCTGTACGAAGCATTGCGACAGAAAGCACTCGAAAGAATTGCGGAAGCGGCTCAGTCAAAATCACAAGGCGAACAGCATTTGCAGGTGCTGGCCGAGTTAACTCGACTGCGCCTGGCCTGCTGCCATCCGGAATTGGTGGGGGGCGACGGCATAGAAAGCACGAAGCTGGACTTATTCCGGCAAAAAATTAGCGAAATCATCGAAGGGCATCACAAGGTGCTGGTCTTCAGCCAATTCGTCAAACACCTCGCCATCCTGCGTGACGAACTCGACAAGATGGGCGTGTCGTACCAATACCTCGACGGTTCGACGTCGGTTGCGAAACGAAAAAAAGCAGTCGAAGCGTTCCAGGCTGGCGACGGCGACGCATTTCTGATCAGCCTGAAGGCAGGCGGAACCGGCCTGAATTTGACCGCTGCCGATTACGTGATCCACATGGATCCTTGGTGGAACCCCGCCGTCGAGGATCAGGCCACCGACCGAGCTCACCGCATCGGCCAGCAACGCCCAGTTAACGTATATCGCCTGATTACCAAAGGCACGATCGAGGAAAAAATCGTTGACCTGCATAACACCAAGCGGGATCTCGCAGACAGCCTCCTCGAAGGAACCGATTCCTCCTGCAAATTGACAACGGAAGAACTTATCGGCCTTCTGAGCGACAATCAGCTGGCTGAAACCGCTGGATGATTTCGTCTTTTCCTTTTCGAGGGCGAACCCGTCCAGTTGCCGGCGCGATGCTCATTGGAGTATTCGTCAGAGATATCGGTGAGCAGTTGCTTTGCCTACAGATCATCACCGCCGATGACCGATGAGAGAAGGCATAGCGATTGTAGCGATTGCTCCAGCTGCTACTGACAGCGTGAATGGGGGGAAATCAGCTGGTGTATTGTCCACGCCTGGGGTGGTGGGTAGTTTGTTTGCTAGCGGTAGCCGTATTGGCAGGTGGTTGCTCACGCACCCGGTACCGTATGCGAGCCGACGCCGAAACGTATTCCATTCTTAACGCACGCACTCAGTGCGCGCCGTGGTGGGTGCAGTGCGGATTCAACGTGATGCCCCATCCCGAATCAAGGTTTTACGACTCTTCGCCAATCGACGACCCGCTGCTCCCCTGCCCTGGCCCCAAACTTTACGATTACCAACTGCCGTTCGTACCCGAGCGAGATCCATCGCGATTCTCGGTTGCGGATCATGGCGCCCCGGAAGCCAGCTCCCAAGACGATTCCCCAACTGATTCGACGTCCAACACCGAATCCGAATCCGAATCGGCGCAACGCCAAGGGAGGGGAGGGCGGCTGCAGCGGCTGATTGGTTTCGCCGACGACTCCTACGTCATACCGGCAAGCGCCGAGCAATCCTCCGGCGAGCAACCGCGTGACATTGACGAGCGGCAGGACATCGACAATGAGCGAGAACAGGACGCCGATGCCCCGGAATCCGATCCTGCGAAGAAGTACACGAGGGACGCGGTCCTCGAAGAAACGCAAGGCCAGCTACAAATCGCGAAGATCCCTAAGGACGCCTGGCGATCCTTGCCACAAAAGTGCTTGGTGCGAATGTTTGAATTCCAAAGTGTTCGCGACGAATACGCACGTACGGAGGGGAAGCCACCTGGCGAATCGCAATTGGACGATGCACAGCGACTGGCATTGGAAGACATCTTGGAATTGTCACTGATCAACAGCCGCGAGTATCAAACGCAAAAAGAATTCCTCTATGCCGTCGCCCTGCGATTGACGCTCGAGCGATACGCGTATCAGATGAAGTTCACGTTCGGCGGCACTGGCACAGACCTCAACTATTCGCACAATCGTGCTGGAGGCACCACGGTCAATGGCATGACCATCAACAGCGGCCTGTCGATCGACAAGATGTTATCCACGGGGGGCGACTTCATTGCTCAATTCGCCAATGACGTGGTGTTGACATTTAATGGGGCAAGTGGCTTTGAGGCCCGTGCCGGTTCGAGACTTGTCGGACGGTTTGAACAGGCGATTTTCCAGCGCGATGTTCGATTTGAAAGTCTGACGCAATCGGAACGCGACGTGATTTACGCCGCACGCGATTTCGCCCGATTCCGCAAGCAATTCTTCAGCGATCGAGCTCAGGACTATTACAACCTGCTGCTGGCATACCGAAACATTGAGATTCGATCGCAGGATTTCTTCAGTAACCTGCGAGGCTTCAACCAGGCTCGAGCCGAATACGACGCGGGACAGCTGCCTCGGTTTCAAGTCGATCAATTCGAACAGCAGGTGCTCGAGAGCCGCCGAACACTTATCGAAAACTGCGTGCGACTCGAAAGCAGTTTCGACAATCTTAAGCTGCGAATGGGATTGCCGCCAGAAATGCCCATCAATCTGGACATTCGCGAATTGGAGGCGATCACTCAACGGGATGAAGGGACGGTCTCTGAAGAACTGCTCCGCCGAGCGCGTCGCAATTTGGCCAACGAACGGGAGCAGGCCGGTGCCGACGAAAATGTGTTGCTCAATGGAGCCATCGTTTTGGTCAACCGCGCGTTGAACTTAATCGAAGTCCGCTCGCGAGGTCGCACAACTCCAAAGACGGCAACGGCATTTCGGCAGGTCCAGGCCGAGCTGTTGGCACACGAGTCGCGGCTACTGGTGCGGCTGAGTCGTGACCTGGTCGACGCGGACTCACAAGCCACGTTGACACCACCACCGCTGCAGGTCTACTTTCGCACAATGGAACTCGTCGAGGCGCAGCTTACGCTCGTGGAGCGACTGCTGATCGTGGCTGACTGGCGAGAAGTCCCCGCCCGCAAACGCGAGCCAATTATCGAAACGCTCGAGAGACTGCACGAACAGTACGAAAAGATTGTGGCGGAGCTTGAATCGGCTGTGGAGACGGCGGAAGAGAATCGGCAGGCAGCCAACCTACAGGCGTTCGTCAATTCCAGCCGGCAACTACTCACCGCGGTGGATAAACTGGCCAACGACGCTGAGCAGATGTTGGGAGTCAACCCTCAAATTCGAGACGAACAGCGGACAATGATTATCGCCGATATTGACCGCATCGCCGATATGACGTCTCAGCTGTTCGAAGAAGGTACCAAAGGCCTGGCACCAATTGAGATTGACGCCGACGACGCCATGCTAACGGCGCTGTCGCAGCGCTACGATGTGATGAATGCTTACGGAGATCTCGCGGACGCCTGGAGACAAATCAAATACCGAGGGGACGACCTGAAATCGATCCTAAACCTCTCGGCGTCACAGACCATTCGCACGCCGGCGGACGCCAATCGACCATTCGACTTCAGTTTCGACGATAGTCAGACGAGTTTGGGGATTTCTTTTGACGCTCCCTTCAACCGCCGCAGTCAGCGTAATACGTTTCGATTGTCCCTCATCAATTACAACGTGGCCCTGCGGGCACTGATTGCACTGCAGGACAATATCAAGCTGAACATCCGCAACGACCTTCGGCAGTTGGACCTTGTGCAACAGCAGTACGAGATCAACGTCGCGAGTGCCGCACTGGCCTACGAACGAGTCGTAACGACGCGATTGCAGCTGAGATTGGGCGTGCAAAATGTTACGGCTCGTGACGTGCTGGAATCGCAGCGAGCCTATACGGCATCGCTGTCGTCGGTCGCTCAAGGACATATCGATTACATTGGAAATCGCATACAACTCTTTTTAGATCTGGAATTGTTGCAAGTCGATGACAGCGGCTTCTGGCCGGAAACGTACAACGACAGCTTCCAGCCAATCCCGCAGATCTTCCCGCCCGCCTGTAGCGGCCCCGCCTACGGCTTCTTGGTACCGGGACTTTGGTATTCCGACTGCATCCGCCGGATGGAGTGTATCCCATATTGTTACCCGCAAGTTCACCAACACACTGACGCTGCCGATGAAGCCGCCGAGGAATCCGCTAGTAGTATCCTGGAAGCTGGCCCGGACTCGACCAACGAGACCCAGCGAAAGTCGGGTCCGGGCCCTTCGACCGACACATCACAGGTCACGCCGCAGCCAGGGATGGAGCTGCTGCCGTCTCCCGATTAACGGAACTAACACGCAAAAAAAGCCGGTGGAACGAAAAGCACGCCCCACCGGCTCTCTCGGTGATTGTACGAAACCGCAAGGAAAGGTTAACGACTAACGACGTCGTGCCTTCGCTGCCATTGCCAAGGTCGCCAACAAGAAGAGACCGCCCATCGCCGGCTCAGGAACCTGGCGAACGACAACGGCGCTCAAACCAGGGTCCGTGGCACCGCTCAAGTTGACCAATTGGCTTACATCATCAGCCGTAAACACCCCAATGACCGAACCTACACCTTCGCGCGAAAGTGGATCGGTGGCGTGACCGTTTCCGTCGTCCAACGTCTGTGTACGAGTACGGCAGCAACTACGTCGATCAGCCGCTGCGATGAATTGAACCTGATACTGGACCCCAGGTGTCAAATCGGTCAATTGGAATGGCAAGTTTACGTCAGTACCTCCCAACCAACTGTGGCTGTTGAGAATCTGATCCAGATCGGCGTTTCCTGACGCACCACCGTCACCGGTGTAGAACGAACCGGAGGCACTTCCAAGTCCGTCCTGACGGAAAGCTTCAAACGTGATCGTCTCACGAGAATTCGTGACCGAGACCGATGCAAAACTTCCGGCGGGATCTTCGCCCACGTTCAATGCGTAAAGAATCGGTCCACCCGGAGCCAGATCTTCCGCACCATTCGTCATGTCGATGTTGAACACCGACTGCCAAGCAATGTCGGCCGCTCGGCTGACCCCCGCCGACACCGCCAACGCGCAAAGACACGCAATACACCATTTCATCTTCATTAGCTTTTCTCCAAGCTGCGAAACAAGAAATCTGAAAAGTACGTCGTAGTAATTCAACCGGTGTCGAACATCAATGACATGAAGACGACCGACTTATCGTAACTACCCTCAACTGGTAGTGCTAGCAGAAAAATGACGATTTCGTGAAGTTCTCAATGGCTGCGCCAAGCAAAAAATGGCGGCTTTTCAACTAAGTGGAGACGGGCCTTGGCAGCCGACGGTGCGGCCGGACCTGACACAATTCAGGTATTTTTTTCTTGACAGATGCTCCGGTGGCCTATCGTTTCCGCTTGCCGTCGAGCAGACAACTGACGTTCACATCACCCAGGACGTTGATGGTCGTTCGACAGCGGTCGAGGAACCAATCGACGGTCAGGAGCATCGCGATGTATTCGGTGGGTAGTTTTACGGCGGTAAAGACGAGGGTCATGGTGACCAGCCCTGCCTCAGGAATACCGGCAGCGCCAACGGAGGCGATAATCGAGGTCAGCACAATCAGCATCTGCTGGGAGAGGCTCAAGTCGGTGCCGATCAATTGGGCAACGAACAATGCCGCCATGGCCTCATAGAGGGCGGTACCATCGTTGTTGAAATTAGCACCGACGAGCGCCCCCAGGCTGGCCGATTCCTCAGAAATCCCCACGTTATCCTTAAGGCATGCATAGGTCACCGGCATTGTGGCGGTGGAACTGTCCGTGGAGAAGGCCATGACCAGTGCGTCCCGCATGCCACGAAGCACATCCCATGGCCGTGCCCATGACAGAAATTGAATCCGCAGCAGGTACCACACGGTCTGGAGCGACAGGGCAACGAGCACGGCGACGACAAATGCCAGCATTGCCTTAAATGGCGCAAAACCTTCCGTGCCAATCACCTTCGAGACAATGGCCAACACACCAAGTGGCACCAATTGAATGATCCAGTGGAGTACCACCAGGAGTGTGTTGTATCCCACCTCGACCAGATCTTGCACCGTGCCGACGGATTTGTCGCGTACGCCGCGTAGCGCAATCCCGAACGCAAGCGCGATAATAATCACACCGATGATATTCTGCTTGTCGCCGAGCGGTCCCAACAGGCTCTTGGGAACATTTTGCACCAGCAATTCCCAGGGATTCACACCTGTGTCTTGCTGTTCCACGGTCGCGGGGGGCGCAACGACGCCCCATCGGCCCGGTTGCAGGGAATTGGCCACACCCAATCCGATTAGAATAGCAACGGTCGTGTTGAGCACCAGGAGGCCGACCAGGCGCGCTGCCTTTTTGCCGGGAATGGCGGTCGTCATCAGCACATGCGTGACAGCAACGAGGATCAGCGGCGGTGCCAGGGCCCCGAGAAGCTGCAAGATGATCTTGCTTGGTATTTCCATCACCATCGCACGTTTGCCGAGCACCAGGCCCAATAGGACGCCGGCGAACATCGCGACAATAATCCGCACGTACAATGGCCAGTTATTCCAGCCACGCCACGCCGCCGCAAGGATCGAAGACTTCTGTTTGGGTGTCACGCCTTTTGATTTGGCCGCCATGCAACAAAGAACTCCCTGCTACTTTTCGATGTGATGTTCAAAGAAAAAGACCCGAGCATCGCCGTCCAAGTCCTCAGGGACTAGCGCCAGGAATCGACCGACGACACACATCCCTTCGGTGGTGATCGGTCGCTGCAATCCATCGACGCGCGGCAAAGTAATGCGGCGAGTCCGTGTAATGCGACGAGTCCGTGTGTTGGTCGACGTCACATAGAGTTCGACGACGGCCCGAGAATCTTGCGGGTCGACAGGCAGCGATTTATCAATTCCGCTGGCAATCAGGCATCCTTCCGGAAACAAATCGCCGTCTTTGACAAACTTCCAATCCTGCACGGCCAGTCGCCAGCCACTATCCGAAGGACACCAATGCTCGCGGGATACCGTGTGCAGCAGTGTACCGTCCGTCTGCCAAACATGGATCTTCGCGGTGTCCCAATTGGCACCAAAGAGCTGTCCCTGGTTGCGATTCACGGCCAAGGCGCCGACGTGGTCGTCCACCTCAAAAGCAACTTGTTGAGCCCACATCGCGAGGTCACTGTGTCGATCACGCGTCAGACGCACGATCACGGACGGTCCACTAGGTTGACTTCGTGCGATCGGTATCCAGAAGTGAGTACCATCGAAGTCGAAGCCGCCAGGATGATCCAGTGTCTCGGCGGTTTCGCCGTTCGTCCCCGTTTCCAACACACGGCATTCATAGCGATTCGGATCGCGGAGCTCGAACCGGACGAACACCGGCCGCTTGGGCAGTTGCTCGGTGCGCCCCGTCACATAGATTGACTCGTCGTCAATATACAAGCCCTGCGTGTGAATCGGCACACGCTGCCCCGCAACAGAAACGGCCGGAAGAACCACTTCATGGTGCAATGTCCACAGCTCATCTCCCAGAGCATCCGTCGAATTCACAATGATCGTTGCGGCGATCCCAATCCCAAACATCAGCGGCCACGCCATCCTGCCCTCACGATGGGATCGCCGGCCAAGTTTCGACTGTCCGAAATGCGACATTGCTATGATCTTAATCCATGGAATCAAGCGTATTCCGCGCCCCGGCGAACGACTGTGAGCATTGGCAATCGACCGTCGACGTGCAACGACGTGCCCACATGCTAACGCAGTTGCCCAGCAACGGCAACAATAGCTGCAACACACTCGTTCCGTATCGACTGCAAGACGCTAGACGACGGCGCTCATCCCCAACATCAGATCGTCCAGCTGCGCAAATACCTCATCAACCGACTCGTTGAGCATCGTCCCATTTGACGAACGAGATTCAAGGTATTCACTTCCAGTAAACTCAGTACCATGTTGGCTAATGTCGATCAACTGCGATAACCGTTCGCCTTCATCGGTGGGTAGCCAGACGGTGTTGGCAACTTCCGCTTTGCCGAATCCGTCAATCATGTTTGTGGATTCCGCACCGCTGGTAACGACCAGGGCCGTTGCGGCGCCGCTCCCGCCGCCGGCACCACTTGCACCGGAGTTGTCGAGCGGGGCAGGTGTTAGAACCGCCGGTTGAGAGCTAACTCCACCAGAAAGGTTTCGCAGAATCCCGGTGCCAGCGGCGGTTCCGTTGCTCGAAAACAGCTCGACATTATTGCCAACGTGTTTCGCCGCGAAGAACAAGACGCCGCCGACTTCGGTCAACTGCGTGGGATTGGCGCTGACGGCTCCAGATAGGTTCTCGACTAAGACAGTTCCTGCATTGTTGCCGTTGCTCCGGTGCAATTCTCGCTGGCCGCTGACAAGCATGGCCGAGAAGAAGACCTGATTACCAACGGCCGTCCGTACCCCTGGATTCGAAGTCACGGATC
>JAGQPD010000691.1 GCA_020426865.1 Planctomycetales bacterium | reverse complement strand
GACGAGGGCGAAGGAATCCTTGTTTCCGATGTAGCTCTCGAACACGCCGAACCGCTCGAACTGAACCGTGACGCGTTTTGGATACCCGACATGCCTCCAATGTTGCAATCTCTTTGGTACGATCAAGGTGCTGTCGGGCGGCGGTATTACTTGGATCACGTTTGTCCGTATCGACAGGAACGCGCCGTAGGGGCAGCGCCTTCACGTTTTCGGAAAGGAGATTAACGAACCAATCGATGCGACACGTGTTGCGGCGATTCAAAATGACGGTCGGACGTTCACGCTGATAATCGAAATACCAATCACCTTAAGTCAATCAAGTGTTGCGACCCAGCGGCGAAAGTGTCGACAATGATACAGCTAGCCGTGGCGATGTCCGGAGAATTTGGGAATCTTTAGGTAACTGAAGACATCCACGCCCAACCTTTGGTCCTTTTTAGAAACGATGCAACTTGTCCCACTCATGATGGCTCGATTTGAAATTGGCTCCCCAACCGATGTCGGTAGCGGTCCCTATGGTCAGCGACTAATCTATCCCATTACAGGAGGAACTGTCGACGGGGATCGGATTCGAGGCGTCGTCACGCCTGGTGGAGCGGATTGGGTAGTCTTCGATTCCGATGGAACGGCACGTCTTGACATACGCGTCACACTCCAAACGCACGATGGTGCGATCATCTACTTCCAGAGCACGGGAATACTTGTCATCAATGAGCACTTCACGGCGGCGATAAACTCCGGTCAGATGTCCGAGTTCGGAAAAACGCATTTGTTGACCCAGCCACGTTTCGAATCGGGGGATGCTCGCTACCGATGGTTGAATCAAACTGTCGCTGTCGCGGAAGGGCGAGCTTCGTCGAGTGCCGTGGAGCACCGAATATCCCAAGTACTGCCGATCGGAGTTTAGTACGCTAGGTTCCGACTTGCGGTTGCCACTCGTGACCTGTTGAAAGTAAGGTCGCAATGATCGAAGAAAGCGAATCATACATATTCGATCAAGCAATGCAGCCCGAAGCCAAGCGGCGAGCGTTCGCTACAGGACGCCGATTCCGAATCCCATGAATGCTCAATCATCGATCCAGTGGCAATTCGCCTGGAAGGAGTCACAGTCGCGGGCGGCATCACATTTGACTTTGCCGTTGCGGCTCGAACCGGGCGAGCGTCTGATCCTCATTCGAGAGCGCCCTACTGTTCCAGCTAACCCTATCGGTCTCTTAATTCTGGATCGACCGATGTTAGTTCGCAGTTTGCCGTACTCGCCGAAGGCAAATCAATCGATGCGCCGTAGGATTTCCGGTTGCGCGCAGAGGTAGTCGAGTTTCACGTCGATCTCTGCAGGAATCCGCACGGTTCTCAACTGCATCAGGTGGGCACGTCATGCGGAGAGACGCCGCGACGCGTATGCCGCGAACCGATTCCCCGCGCATTTTGGTACAAGGAACTTGCATCTACCCCGAACTCAAGATGACCGGGGACTGCCGACGACTCAAATCACGATCGGCGTAAGTGCTTTCGCCACCGTGACTAACGACGACTCAAGAACGATTACGCCACGCACAAAAAGTTCAATAGCCGTCTTGTCGCCCCGACTGGTGGGGGTAGATGCATATGCCGGTCCGGATTCCCTAAACCGTTAATCGAAAACAACTTACGCCGCGCCAGGGTGCACGGGTGTTATCGCGACAGAACTGCCATCGACCATGCCTCGGCTTACTTGCCGATTCTCGACCTCAGTTCAATTGCCCTGAGAATCGCGTCAAGAACTTGGTCAAGTTGTTTGCCGACGTCTTCGACCAGAAATCGCAACACAAAG
>JAGQPD010000690.1 GCA_020426865.1 Planctomycetales bacterium | reverse complement strand
ATTACAAGCGTCGCGTGAAAAAAACGCACGGCACCCGGATTGGCTGTATTTGTACCGAAACCGAGGAGCGTCTGCCATCATGTTTCGCCGCGGCAAGAAAAAAATATCGAGCGAATTGTTGACTTGGGACATCCCAGTTGTTATTCTCGCTACGTGCTGCCTGATTGCCACAAAACGCGTTCGCGGTTTCACGGCGCCAGGCATCAAAGTTCCGGTTCGAGTGGAGCAGTCATCTCGGGCTAAACTCCATTCCCCAATTCGCCGCTTGTTTTGAGACCAACGGTTGATCGCACAATCGCGTCGCAAAGCACGCGACAAACGACGGCACAGCGAAGAGGCAAACGAGCTAACGTCGTCAGCTTGCCCCCGTTTGGCAGGCCGGTCATAGGAACATTTTTTCTATTCTCAGCGGGAGTACATCTAGATGGACAAAAAACTGTGGCAAATCGGTGCGTTTGTCCTGTTGGGATCACTCTGTGTAGTGTCAACGGGCCAGGGAGCGTTTCAGGATGGGTTGGTGTCATACTGGGAATTCGACGGCACTTTGGCCGACACAAACCTGCTCAACAATGGCACGATGATGGGCACCAACGCTACTCCTACCTACGACACTGGTAAATTCGGCCAAGGTATCGACTTGGATGGTGTCGATCAGTTCGTGGAAATTGCGAATGAATCGGCGTTCGACTTCGTTGGCCAGGATTTTTCCATCTCCGCATGGTTCCGTGTCGATGCCTTTGACAAGGACTGGCAGGCATTGATCGCCAAGGGGGAAGGCAATCGGTGGCGCGTGCATCGTCGTGGCGGCGACGTGCCGGAAGCCCTGACCTGGAACGGTGGCAATGCTGACGTTCCTGCCTATGATGCGGCGGCTATGCCCATCAACGACGGCCAACTTCATCACTTCCTGGGCGTTTCCGATTTCACCAACGGCGAAGTTCGCCAATATCTCGACGGCGTATTGGTTGCTACCGGCCCCGCTCCGACGGTGGAAAACAATGACATGCCGGTGATGATCGGCGAAAACCCAGATGCCCGTGGGCGGACCTGGAACGGCCTGATCGATGACGTGGCCGTTTGGGGTCGTGCACTAGACAATGCCGAGATCGCTAACATCTGGAACAACGGTAACGGTGCCAGCATCCGATCGTTGCTTGACAATCCCCCGGTGCAGGGCGATGTCAACGGCGACGGTGTGGTAAATATCGCTGACTTCGAACCGATTCGACAGAATTTCCTCCAATCGGTGACGACGCGAGCGGAAGGTGACTTGAATCTGGACGGTACGGTCAACTTCGATGACTTCCGCCTCTGGAAGAGCAATGCTGGCGCCGTTGCGGCGACAGCTTCGGTACCCGAACCTGGCACGATGGTTTTGATTGCAGTGGGGCTGTTAGGTGCCCTGCGGTTGCGCCGACGTTAGGTCAATCGCTCCGGAACCGCGAACGTCGCGTACCGGACGAGAAGAGCAAATCGATGCAACTTTTGTTTTGCGACTACTTTGTTAACAACGATCAATTCTTATCTGCTGAGGTTTTAGGTTACTATGAAATGTCAATTGCGATTATTGGGAGCGGTCGCGGTGGCGACCAGTGCTCTGCTGGCGTCATCGGCCTTCGGCCAGACGACCGCCAACTTTGTTCCCGCGACGGGTGATTGGAGTGTAGGAGCGAACTGGGATACAGGTTTTGTACCGAGCACGTTCCTTGACGAGCAAGCCGCCATCGGCAGCGGCAAAACGGCGAATGTCACTACGGCTTTGGCGGACGCGCCGGGAGCCGTCACGATCAATGGCGGTGGCGCCGTCAACATCACATCCAGCGGTCGGTTGACGGTCGACCCAACCGGCTCCGCCGTGGCCCTTTCCGGGGCAATGAATGTCAATGCGAATGGCGCCTTGTCGATTGCGTCCGGTGGTGAGCTCAATGCATCGACCCTAACCAACAACGGCACGCTGACATTGAACGGGCCAAACGCCGACGTGAATCTGACGGGCAACTTGACCTTCGGTGCCAACGGCACGGTCAACGCCAATATA
>JAGQPD010000689.1 GCA_020426865.1 Planctomycetales bacterium | reverse complement strand
CCGAATCGCTCGCCGAGTTGGACGAAAGCCTGTCCCGAGCGCTGCTGTCGCTCGCACAACAGGAATGCTCGACCACCACCTCGCCAGATGATCTCTTGCGCCAGTTCGATGACACGATCAAACGCGCCGGTACTCTGAAGCGGTGGATCGCGAAAACTGCTTTTAGCGCGGTCCGCCAGATTCTCGCAACCGCCAGCGAACAACTGGTCGCCAACGCCGCCATTCAAAAGCGAACGACTCATGGATTGAAACTACTCCACGAACGTTTGCAACGCAGCATGCAACGTAGCGAATTGTCACGACTCGAAACGGTCGGACTGCCGTTCGATCCCGAGCGGATGCGAGCCATCGAGACGGTCGACAACTCGAATGTTCCGGACGGACACGTCGTCGACGAACTGCGCCCTGGCTACCGCTGGGGAAACAACCTGCTCCGATGCGCCGACGTGCGCATCGCGAAATCAACGTAAGACGCCTTAAGCTAACCAGACGCCTTAAGCAAACGGAGTGCCTTAACATGACTCAACATTCAGAACCAATCATCGGGATCGACCTGGGAACGACCAATAGCGTCGTTGCGGCGTACGTCAACGGAAAGGTGCAAGTGCTGTCCGATGGAAGTGACGGTATCCTCCCCTCGGTTGTCGGCGTGACAACCGACGACAAGCTGATCGTTGGCCGCACAGCCAGGAATCAACTGATCGCCTTTCCTGAACGAACCGTTGCTTCCGTCAAACGCCAAATGGGGACCACCAAGATCCTGACAATGGCCGGCCAGGATTATACCCCCCAGGAAATCAGCGCCTTGATCCTGAAACAGTTGCGACAACGCGCCGAAAAGGCTCTCGGTTGCGAAGTGACTCGCGCTGTCATTACCGTCCCTGCATTCTTTGACGAAAATCAACGCCAGGCAACACGCGAAGCTGGAACCCTCGCTGGCCTGACCGTCGAACGCATCATTAACGAGCCCACCGCAGCCAGCCTTGTCTATCACGCTGGACAGGACGATCGTCGACATCTGATCGTTTACGATCTCGGCGGCGGCACATTCGATGTCTCGATCGTTCGCATCGAAGGGGGCGTCATTGAAGTGCTTAGCAGCATGGGCGATACCCAATTGGGTGGCGATGATTTCGACCAATTGCTCACCTCCCATGTTGCCAAGGAGTTCCGCGATCGGCACGGTATCGACCCGATGGAACATCCTGTCACGCGGTGGCGACTGCTCCAAGCCTGCGAGCGGGCCAAATGCGAATTGTCGTTCTCAACTCACGCCCGCATTACCGAAGAATTCATCGCTACTGTCGATGGCATGCCAGTCAATCTTGATATCGAGATCGACCGAAACGAATACGAAGACCTGATCCGGCCACTCGTTGACCGAACCATCCAGTGCGTCGATCAGGCAATCCAAGAGAGCCGATTGAACCTCCAACAACTCGACGAACTGATTCTTGTTGGCGGATCGACTCGGACGCCACTGGTTCAGGAACGCCTAAGAACGGAATTTCACCGTGAACCGCACTGGTCGGTCAATCCGGATTTTGCCGTTGCCCTCGGCGCCGCGACACAGGCTGCGATTCACCAAGGGCATCCTGTCGGACCAGTGTTGATCGATGTCGCAACCCATACCGTGGGCATCGAAACGCTCGACGTGTCTTCCTATTCCATGAAGATGCTCTATTCCCCCCTGATCCGGCGGAATACACCTCTGCCAGCCAAACACGAACAGGCATTTAGTACCATTACGCCAGACCAAGAAGAGGTGCACATCAATGTCTTTCAAGGGGAAAGTGATGAACTCTCACGCAACCGAAAAATTGGCGAATTCCGGCTGGAGGGACTCAACCAAACGGATGACGCTGATGGCGAAATCGACGTCTGCTTCGAATTGACACTCGACGGAGTTTTGCGTGTATCGGCAAAAGAGCACAAATCAGGCATCGCCACCTCAATCGTTATTGCCAATTCCATGTCTGATGCCCGACAATCGACCCACGAACTGACGGACGCTCGCCTGCGAGACTTGTTCGCCACGTCCGACTCTGAAAGTGATTCCGGCGAGTCGCTTCCGTTGGATCACCCCGATTCACATCAACCACTACCCGCCATCGAACTCCACGGCCCCCATACGTCTCCGCCAGAACCGGTTGTAAGTGACGCGGGACGAGAACTAAAATCATGGCAACGCTTGACCGCCAAAGCGATCACCGTCGCCAATGGGCTCGACACCGATGATGCCCAGGACATTCGCCGCCTCGTGCAATTAATCGAATCCGCCGATCGTGACAATGATGAGGAGCTTGTGCGAGACCTTGAGGAAGAACTCGACGACCTCTTGTTCTACGTCACTGGATAGTTTCACTGGCGAATCACAACGAGTTCCCAACACAAGCTGCCATGTCCGAGCCTGCGATCGTCTGTCCCGTCTGTCGAGCGCGGCAACCCCTGCAAACCGAGTGCAGACGGTGCCGCGCAGATTTGAGTTTGCTGACGAAGGCGGTCCACAGCCGAATCACGGCTCAAAGGCAATTGAAACTCGCTCGTGACTCCCACGAATCCAGCAAGGTCGAGTACTGGGAACATTACGCAGACTGGCTACGGTAAGTCCGTTTGACGCGCCCGATTATCGGCCATCCGGCGCCGCAACGCATACCACATGCTGATGCTGAAGCCCAACGCGCCGGCGGCCAAGAGCCGCAAGACCGCAAGGTCGGGCTCCGATTCCACGCGCACGGCTGCCATCGCCAATGCCCCTGCGAATGCCGCAAGTGCGCATCTCCCACAACGATAGGCCAACGCGATGGCCATCGTGGCAAGCAGCAGACCGCTTGCCACGCCGCACACCGCACCAACCGAGAACACGATCGCGCATACCACGAACAACTCAAGCAACGTGGCGACGTGAATTTGATGCGTCTCGACGGGCGACGGTGCGGGCATATGCGTGGTTTTCCTCCGGTCAATTCTAGCCTATAAACCGTTATCGCGAACGGAAGTTAACATCGCACCGGCCCCACGGTTCCTCCCTAAAGTCGAATGGCAAATGCCAAGCTCCCCGTCTTATCGCCGCAAATTCCAGGACGACCTCTCATGCTAAACTTCCTGAACCTATGGTTCGGCGTCCGAATGCCTGTAAGTCGAATCGCCTACGCGGCATCCGGATTTGGTCTTATGACTCTAAAATACATCGTTGAATTCCTGGTAATCTGGTGGCAAGGAAACGAATTCTTCACCCCAGTCCAGTTTTTGAATCCCCTCTTGAGTTCACGGACGGAGCTATTGCACGCGGCCCCCCCGTGGGTTGGTTGGGCGTTGTTTCTCTGGTCTCTACCGTTTCTATGGATTGCCGTATCGATGTCGGTTCGGCGAGCGGCCAACGCCAATGGGTCTCCCTGGCTCGGTTTTCTGGTCCTCGTCCCGATGGTCAACTATCTCACCATGCTTGTGCTCTGCCTGCAGCCGACCGGTCAAAGCGATCGCTGGATGACCGTCAAGCTCCCCCAGCAACAGGCCTCCGCCAATGTGACCAAGGGGTCAGTACTCGGCGTGCTCGCCGGCTTGATGATGGGCGCGGCGATGCTGTCGATCAGTGTCTATGGCCTGGAGTCGTACGGTGCCGCGCTCTTTATGGGGACACCGTTGATGATGGGCGTGATCACTGGATATACTGCCAATCGCTTCGCATCCGTAGGCTACTTTTCTTCGTCTAGCTTGGGAACCATCGCGGTCTTGTTGGCCGGTGCGACACTGTTGTTGTTCGCCCTCGAAGGACTTATTTGTGTCTTAATGGCCTTCCCCATGCTACTTCCTCTGGGGGCGCTCGGCGGATTGATGGGCAAAGCTATTGCGGATGCAACACTACCGTCTGCACGGAATGTCGCCGCCTCGATCGCGTTCTTGCCGCTGTTGGCACTCGCGGAAGTGACCCTGGAATCATCTCCGGAATACGAGGTCCGTTCCACCGTTGAGATCGCCGCGCCCCCGGAGGTTGTCTGGCAGCACGTGATCCGCTTTCCGGAACTCCCACCGCCCCAAGAATGGTATTTCCGCACGGGCATCGCCTGCCCAGAACGAGCCACGATCGTTGGAACGGGCGTGGGGGCCGTTCGTTACTGTCAATTCAACACCGGCAGCTTCGTGGAACCTATTACGGCCTGGGAACCGGACCGGCGTCTCGCGTTCGACGTCGACGAACAGCCGCCGACCATGTTTGAACTCAGCCTCTACCCCGACGTCCATCCGCCCCACTTGGATGGTTACCTTCGTAGCAAACGGGGCGAATTCCGGCTCATCCCCCTTCCCGGAAACCGCACGCGATTGGAAGGGAGCACATGGTACGAGTTTGACATGTTCCCACAATCGTACTGGACGCTTTGGTCGCACTTGATGATCCATCGCATCCACCTGCGAGTGTTGGATCACATCAAAGATCTGTCAGAATCCCAACAGTAGATCTCGAACAGGATTGGGTCGCGCTATCAAGAGCGTATCACTTCTGCGCGATACGGATCTGTGCACGAGCTTGCGAGACCATCTTGTCGCGATGGTCGCGAAGCTCGTCGGTATCGGCGGGACGGCTGGCAGCGGTCCGCATCGATTCGCGCGCCACGTCGACATCGATCTTGGTGGCGGGGATCGCCCTCGCAGTAAGCACCGTCACGACGTTGTCGGCGATCTGGACGAATCCGCCGTCGACGTAGTAGCGGCTGGCATCGGCGCCACGCCCGAGTCGCAATTCACCGTGTCCCAGTCTGCCAATCATGGGGCTATGCCCGGGGCCCACCCCTTTTTCTCCGTCAGCCAGCGGGACAACGACAAAAGATGTGGTCTGCTCCAGGGCCGTTTCTTCCGGCGTAACGACAACGCACGTGATTTCAGACACAGTGATGTCCCTCAATACTTCGATGGAAAGCTGCGATCCTTAAGGTGGCGGAAGCCAGGGGGCTACGACGCTTGTGCTGCCATCTTCTTGGCCTGGGCTTCGGCTTGCTCAATAACTCCAACGTACATAAACGCTTGCTCGGGCAGATGGTCCCATTTACCGTCGCAGATTTCCTCAAAGCTGCGGATCGTATCGGCCAACGGCGTCAGTTCGCCCGACTTGCCGGTAAACACCTCCGCCACCAGGAACGGCTGCGACAGGAAACGCTCGATACGTCGAGCGCGATGGACGATCAACTTGTCCTCTTCGCTCAATTCGTCGACTCCCAGAATCGCGATGATGTCTTGCAGTT
>JAGQPD010000688.1 GCA_020426865.1 Planctomycetales bacterium | reverse complement strand
CGGTCAATACCTCGAACCACATAGTATTCGCCATCATTGCCCCTCCTTGTTCTGCTCGTAGGCTTCGATCGCCGCGCGAATCGCCGATAACTCTTTCTCGTCCGGGTGTGCTTGCTCCAATAACTGCACGACCAACGCACTGCTGGACCCCGAAAAGGCGCGGCCGAGCAGGTCGCCGATAATCCGCCGCAAAGTCTTCTCTCGCTGCGCCTTGGCCGAATAGCGAAACGCTCGACCCTCCGCCTTGCGACTGAGCAACCCCTTTTCGTACATCACCTGCAGCAGGCTCATCACCGTCGTATAACCACGGTCGCCCTGTTGATGCCCCATCACCTCGCGAACCGTTAGCGGTCCATGATCCCAAAGGATCTGTAATACTTCCAATTCCGCCGGCGTCGGATACGGCAACTTCGGTCGCACCACGAATCAACTCCTTCTGCAGAGATTCCTGACTTTGTGGCGTATCGCACGTCGAGCAAACATCCAGCGCCATCGAGCCACCATTGTACTGGTTAACCCGTACATGTCAACGGCAAAACCCGTAGTTCTTTGCCTATTGGGAAGGGGAGATGATTTGCTTGGGCAGGTCAGTTGGCATCGACGCATTCCACTTGAGGGACTTGCCAGGTGTCGCGATCGGCGGCGATAATTGCGAAGTTCGCTCGCGGTCTGATGATCTCACGGAGCCGCAGAGTCACGGAGGTGCATGAGAACGAGATAGGCATGATGTCGAGTGCCATGAAATAGTTAAAGTGGAGAGTACGATGCTCAACCGACAATCGCGACGCTGGTGCGATCGACAACCGACACGATTTTCCGTGGGCGTGGGTTTGTTATTGGGCACCGCGTTGTTGATAAATCCGCAGGCTGCGAAGGCCCAGCGAGTGCGCGATCGCCAAACGGACCAGCGGGGATGGAATGGGAGTGCGTTGCAGCAGGAGTTTTCAGCGCGTAACCGGTCGAGTCGTCAATACAACCTGGGGGTGGAGGTTGAGAATACGGAGACGGGTGCGGACATCCGTCAGGTTCTGCCTGGCAGCCCAGCGCAGCGCGCCGGACTGAAGGTCGGTGAGACCATCGTGACAGTTGGTGGCTATCAAGTTGGGCACGTGGGTAGAGACCTCTACGAGCTGGATACCGAATTGGCGTTGCGAGCTGATGATCGTGGGCAAGTTGTCTTGTTGGTGCGAGGCGCGCGTGATGATCGTCTTCGCAACGTGAATGTGACGCTTTCGGACAGCGCCCTCAGTGTTTCCGGCAATGTGACGTCTCGGGTGCGCGTGACGTTGACCCCCACCATGACATTGCGGATTCGATTGATCGACGCAACTCGACCACAATGGAACGATCAGACAGTGCAGTCGCTTGACTTGGACGGGCCGCGACGGTGGCCGGCAAGCTATCGTTTGGATATCGACCCGGCGAAGCTGCAGCCAGGGCATCGATATGCCGTTGATGCTCAGCTGATTGATCGTGGCGGGCTGGTGCTCAAAGCCGACCGCGAAATTCCGATATCGATCAATGGCCCGGCGGAACGCGTGGATATTCGATTGATTGACGCCGGACCCAACGCGGCGTTGATACCGCCGGGTGGCACGAATTATCCCAACAGTCCGCTATCGCCGGCCGAACAGATCACACTGTGGTACGAGCAGTACGCCGGCCGGGCCGCGACAGCGCGCGAGGTGACCACATGGGAGACACAATTGCAGCGGGGAAAGACATACGTTGAGGTGGAGGCGGGGATCATTAGCAGCAGTGAGTTTGGCGAACGCAATCAGTCGGACGATCAGTTTATCACCGACGTATATACCAAGGTATACGGCCGTCAGCCCTCGGCGCAAGAGCAGCAGCAAATGCGGAGGAAGCTGTCGGAAGCACGCGATTCTCGCAACCGCTTCTTGCTCGACTTGTTAACCGAACGCGATGAGCGACTGGGGCGCAGCATTCGCTAAATGGGTTGGCATTAACTTAGTTGATCGTAGGATTCCATTCTACGATTCCAATGTCATTCCGCCGGCACTATCGACAAAGATCACGCGTTGCAGGTCGCCAGCAAGTTCCTCCATGCGTTGATACAAATCGATTTCTTGACCAACGTCGGGGGTTTGGAATCCAAGTAAGACCAAGGACGCATGAGCCGATTGACGTTGGATCACCGTACTAGGGGATTCCTTGGCAACAACGACACGTGGTTCGATATGAATTCGTGCGGCGGCACCGAGTTCCGTCAGGTGCCGGGAAACTTCCGTTTCGGCTTCGGGTTTGTCGACGAGCCTGAGCACGCGAATACGGTTGCCGCGCCAGGCGGGATTCTGGTGTAGCAGGTGTGCCAGTAACAACATTAACTCGCCGTTCTTCATACCGCGCCACCAGACGTCGATGGGGCCAGTGGGGACTTGCCAATGCTGGACAACGTCGGGATCGTCAAATGATTCGTCTTGCCGGTGTAAGCGGAATCTCGCGGCCAGGATGCTGCGTTGCAGTTGGGCGACCAGTCGGATATTGGCGCCGAACATTTCGGCCTTGGATTCGTCTTTGGGCCAGCCGAACAATACCGTGTTCGGACGCAGGCCGCCAATTCCGTGGCAATTCAATAGTGCTTCTACCCCGACCGATAGATCTTGGTGACAGAAGACCGCCGGAAAGGCCTGCAGTTGCTCCTTGGTGATAAAGCTTCGCAGTGCCTTTTCGTATTGCTCCCTTCGCCGTACGTGGTCGTCGGTTTGTCCGGTGACGACATGCGCAAGTGTCAAGATCCCATGACCAGATGTCAGCCAGTGACCATAAATTGGGATGTAGGGACGCGTCCAACCGGTGCCGCTGAGAGCGATGATGATGGGCCGCCAGTTCTTGGGATGGTAGGCCTGTTCTTCCAATCGCCATAACGCACGGCGAGCTTGTTCGAACGCCACACCGCTTTGCAGATCCCCCCATCGTGATTCGATTTCACGCCAGCGAATGAACCAGTGCAGTGTGGCAATGAAGACGATCGAGATCGAGGCCCACACCCAATTGATGAGGAACATCACGATGAGGCAACCCAGGGCGCCGGCCAGCGACGCAGACCAGTGGCAGTAGCGAAACGTCGGGCGGTAGCTGGGATTCCCCGTGACGGCCTCATAGAATGTGGCCAGATTCAACAACCCGTACGTGATCATGAAGAACATTGTGATGATCGGTGCGATGGCGTTGAGATCGCCGAGCAAGATGCAAGCCTGCGAAATGATAAATGTCAATACGGTGGCACGTCGCGGCTCGCCCAGCGGACCGCTGCCCGCACCAAAGAAATTCAGCGAGTCAAAAACTTCATCTCGGGCAAAGGCTTGCAGGATTCGGGGGGCACCCATCATGCTGCCCAAAGCAGACGAAAGGGTCGCCGCGAAGACTCCGGCTGTGATCAGCATGGGCCAGCGAGCGATATCGCGAATGACCATGTTGTTGTCGATCAGTTCACTTGACGGCCGCGTACATCCCAGCAACCAAGCTTGCGACAGATAGATGACGGCGGTAAACGCCACCGCCAACAGCGTTCCTCGAGGGATCGACTGCGACGGTTTCGCCAGGTCGCCCGACATGTTGGCGCCGGCCATGAT
>JAGQPD010000687.1 GCA_020426865.1 Planctomycetales bacterium | reverse complement strand
CGCTATGTGATTGAAGACAAAGACGTGTCTGTGATTGTGACCGTCAAGCCGGATGATTTTCGCGAGACAGGTGAGACATTCGAGGCCAAGCTGCTGGACCTTTCGCAAAATGGTGCCAGATTGGTGGTCCCCAATGAAGTTCCCAATACTCGGAATTTGCGCTTGCAGGTGAGGGTGGACGAGCTGGGTTTAGAATTGCACTTGGCGGCGGGAGTCTGCTGGTGCAATCGTGATGAAACCGGCCGTTTTCAGATCGGCTGTGAAATCAAGCCCGGGATTCCTCCCAGGATTCTCGAGAAGCTCTCTGAAGGGGGCAAAGTCGATCGGCGCATCGAAGCCGAATACGAATCGCCGACCGAACTACACGTCTCCTGGACCCCCAAGGGACGCAAAGAGGTGGTGCGAGTGCAGAACTTTTCCCGCGGTGGCTTTTGTATTTTTACCAACCGTGACGTTGTCGCCGGTGCGCCGTTTCACTTCACCATCATGCAAAAAAACGGCGACCCACTCATTGTCGGTGCCAAGATCCAATGGCGCCTCGAATCCGACGGCGGATACCTCGTCGGCTGCTCCTTCCTGACACCCAAGGATCTGCAGTAGCTCGACCGCTCCGAGTCGAGCTGCGTCCGGCGCCCTGCCGCTAATCGCCGTGTCTGGAAGACACACGACTAGCCAATCCCAACGATCAGCGGTGGTGAACAACTGCCAGGTCACTGATAGCTCGCCCTTATCTCCAATTCTATCCAATTCTCGCAACCCCAGTTGGTGCGCCTTGCGAGCAGCGACGGTATTGAGATAATGTATAGGTACGTTGAGCATACGAGAATTAAATGGCGATGTCACAACAGCGCTCGGTTTGGGAAGGGAAAGTGACCATGAAAGGCGTGATGTTGGAAGTGCCTGCGCACATTCTGGAGGAGCGTCGGATTTCGGGAGCCGACCAATGGGACGAAGTATGGGATGGAGTTTTGCACATGAACCCGCCGCCGAGCGTAGCACATCAGGATCTGGAAGGGCAGATCGAATTGTGGTTGAGACAATTCTGGGTGCCAACCGGATTGGGCAACAAGGTCTTTCATCAGGTCGCATTGTCTCCCGACGAAAACTGGGTCCATAACTACCGTACTCCAGACGTCGTGTTATTTCGCCCAGCTGAGTTACTGCATCTACAACCGACATATTGCCATGGACCGTGCAGCGTCGCAATCGAGATTCGTTCACCGGGCGACGAAACCTACGAGAAGCTGGCGTTCTATGCTCAGCTCAAGGTACCAGAGATATGGGTGATCGATAGCGACAGTCGAGCCCCCGAAGTGCACAAGCTTGATGCGACGAAATACCAACGGGAAAGCGCGGGTGTTGACGGGTGGTTTACCAGTGCTGCAATCAACGCGATGCTGAAGCAAGACGGGAATTCTCTCCTGATTCAAATCGTCGGCGACGAGGCCACTCGCCGCAAGCTGCCGGAATAGCCAAACCGAGGCGCAGTAGCCGACGGTGCCGTGCGGCGGTCGACGCTGATCGGTGCTATAATGCGGCATTTGTCTGGTTGGGTTCGGGCTCAATCTAGGATTCGATTCGAGATCCCTTAGGTGGCATGGGTGAGATGGCTGAGAAAAAACTCCTTTATATCGAGACCGTCGGTTGCCAGATGAACATGCTGGATAGTGAGTTGGTAGTCGCAAGTTTGCGCCAGCAGGGGTACGATTTGACCGACGCACCGGAATCGGCCACGACGATCCTCTTCAACACGTGCAGCGTTCGTCAGCATGCCGAGGACAAGATCTACAGCGCGTTGGGCAAGTTGCGGCGGCTCAAACAGAGTTATCCCGACAAGGTCATTGGTGTGATGGGCTGTATGGCTCAAAAGGATCAGCGGCGCATCTTTGATCGGGCGCCGTATGTTGATTTGATCGTGGGGCCTGGGCAACTGCATCAGGTGCCGGAACTGATTGAGCGAGTTCAGGGAGGTGCGGGCCGGCAGGTGGAGGTGAGCCTGGACCGGACGGCCGGATCGCTTGAGCAGATCAAACGCAGCCATGAGAGTTTCGATCCGCTTCGTGATCCGTCGATGCGTCCGAGCCCGTGGCAGGCTTACGTTCGGATCCAGATTGGCTGCGACAAGTTCTGCACGTATTGCATCGTTCCGATGGTGCGAGGTCCCGAACAAGGACGGCCGCCCGAACAGATCGTTGCCGAAGCACGGGCGTTGGCCGATCAAGGCTGCCGTGAAATCACGTTGCTTGGTCAGACGGTAAACAGCTATCGCTATCGCGAGAACGGAAAGTCGACTCGTCTTTCCGATTTGCTGCTTCAGCTGCACGAGATTCCGGGGATTGATAGACTTAAATTTGTCACTAACTATCCTAAGGACATGACGGACGATTTGCTGCGGGCTGTTCGCGATCTGCCCAAATGCTCGCCGTATCTGCACGTGCCGGCTCAGAGCGGTTCCAATCGGATGCTGGCGGCCATGAAACGCGGGTATACTGTGGAAGAGTATCGCGAGATGATGCAGCGGATTCGGGCGACAATTCCGGATGCGGCTGTATCCAGCGATTTTATTGTTGGTTTCAGCGGTGAGACGGAGGACGATTTTCGGCAGACCGTGGAGTTGGTGGAGGAGTGCCGCTTCAAGAACAGTTTTATTTTTAAGTACAGCGAGCGGCCTGGCACGAAGGGTGCCGAGATGTTGCCAGACGACGTTTCCGACGACAACAAGCGACGCCGCAATAATGAACTGTTGGCCGTTCAAAACCGCATCAGTGCGGAACTGAATGAAGCCATGGTGGGCGAGGAAGTTGAGATCCTTGTGGAAGGCCCAAGCAAGGCAGCGCGCGATCGTGGCGATGCGGGTCCGGTGTTGCAGATGACCGGGCGAACACATTGCGATCGAATCGTCGTGTACGACGGAAATATCCGGCAGGCCGGACAGTTAGTGCAGGTCGTGATCTACGATGCTCATTCCCACACGTTGTTTGGTGAGATCGTGACGTCGGAAGTGCGACATGACTTACATTCCATTTCGTAGCCCAATGGTGGAACGCGTCGACGAACGTGTACTCGCCAGCTTTCCGGATTGGTTCAGGTTTTTCGAAAGATGAGGTTCTCCATGCCCAAGGCAATTTGGAACGGTGCCGTATTGGCGGACAGTAGCAACACGGTTGTCGTGGATGGCAACCATTACTTTCCGAAGGAATCGCTGCAGATGGAGTACTTTCAACCGAGCGACACGACCAGCGTCTGTGGCTGGAAGGGGACCGCCAGCTACTATCACATCGACGTAGAAGGGGAGCGAAACGCCGATGCAGCCTGGTACTATTCAACTCCCAAGCCCGCGGCGGCGGAGATTGCCGACCGCGTTGCGTTTTGGAAGGGCGTCCAAGTCGAAGGATAGGTGCCGACACAGTGCCAGCGAACGTCCCGCAAGTGAATGTCGTTGAATTGTTGGAAGGTGCCGAGCCCGCCATGCAGTGGTTGCGGTCGCTTGGCGTCCAAGATGTCGCACGTGCTCGCCGTGATCTCCAATCAATCGCGGCGGCCGGAGTGACGCTTGATTTGATTGGAGCCATCTGTCGGCATTGGGCTCGGTCATTACCGGCGTTGAGCGATGCCGATATGGCGATCGCCAACCTGGAACGATTTATTCTGGCCGCGCGCAGCCCGCTGGCACTGGCGTCGCTCTTTGAACGAGACGCCGACGCGTTACCGATATTGCTGCAGATTTTTTCTACCAGCCAGTATCTCAGTGACCTGCTGGTGCGTGTGCCGGAGAACTTTGATCTGTTGCGAATTACCGAAGGGAGTCCGATATCGCGGGCCGTGCTGGTGGAAGATCTCTTGGCCGAAATCGGCGCGGTCAAGGATCTGAACGTTGCAGCATCGCTCATCCGCCAATTCAAGCATCGGGAAACGCTACGAGTTGCCTACGGTGATATCGTGCGTGGACAGCGGATCGAAGTCGTGACTCGCCAGATTTCCCTTATCGCTGAGGCCGTGTGCGAAGCCGCAGTGCAGGCCGTTGCCGATGACTTGCGACCGAAATATGGTGACCCTCGTCGTAGCGACGGCCAGGAGTCACAGTTTGTGGTGCTTGGATTTGGTAAGCTCGGTGGCGAAGAGCTCAACTATTCCAGCGACATCGACCTGA
>JAGQPD010000686.1 GCA_020426865.1 Planctomycetales bacterium | reverse complement strand
GCAATGGAGACCTTTTGCTTCATCCCGGTGGACATCTTCGATCCCAGTCGATCGCGGATATCGTTCATGTCGAGATGCTTGAAGATCTGGTCGATCCGCATTTGCACCGTGTCTTCCTCGATCCCGTAGAGCCTCCCAAAGTACTCCACCATCTCTTTGGCGGTCATTCGGTCGTAGACGGCCGTATTGGTCGACACAAAGCCGAGCTGCCGGCGGACAGGCGATGGTTGCGTAACGACATCATAGCCATTGATCGTGGCGGTCCCGCCACTGGGACGCAAGACCGTGCTGAGGATCCGCAGTAGGGTCGTCTTTCCCGCTCCATTCGGACCCAGGATACCGAAGATCTCCCCGGGCCGAGCGTCGAAGCTGACACCTGCCAACGCGACGAACTGTCCGCGTCGCAAATCCGCGTACGATTTGGTGAGCTCTCGGACGTGGATCATTAGAAATGCCGTAGTACGGGTAAATCGAGCCGAACGGAATCCTTGGCGGCGTACGATGACCGCTCGTTTCTTATACCACAGCTTACCTCATCTGACGAGATTTCCCAACGATTGCCTTGCTGTTCGTAGCCCGATAGCAGGGTTGTAACAGTTGGTCTGGCACTCGGAAGCAAATGTACCGATTGTGCCTCATGGTGCGACTCTGCGATCGGTTCCCATCCCCACCGCCCCTGTGTCAAATACCGATTGAACTCGACTCAGAGAGTCACGCTATGGTAGAGCTACGGTCCAGCAACAAAAAAACCACGGCCCATCTTGCGATGGACCGTGGCAGCGGGATGGAGAAGGAATAGAGAACGAAACGGACTATTGAACCAGCTTCAACGGACGGTCTTCGGCGATGCGATGGAACACGTCCAGCAAGTCTTCTTGGTAGTCGGCAACCGATTGGCCACCGGGGATATTAAAATGGATACCGCCGGTGTCGTCGGCGAATTCCTGCATCAGATCCGTATCGGCACCACTACCCAAGCTGATCGTGACCACGGGGATTCCCAAAGCCGCCAATTCGTCGCTCTGTTGTCGGGCATACGAAATGCCTTGCGATGTGCTGTAGTTCGGCATATTCGCCAAGCCGTCGGTCATCAGAATCACCATCCGATAGGCACCTTGCCGAGCGTTGGCGACCAGCTCCTGGCGGGCATAAAGCAGGCCAGCTCCGATGTTGGTGTTGGTGTGGTAATGACCGGCCTGGCGATGTACCGTCGTCGTTGCGATTTGGTCATAGTCGTTGCCAAGACCGTGCTCCAATGTCGCCGATCCATCTTCACCGGTGTAAATCACTAACCCAAGTTGATCACCCGATTCGACGTTATCGAGATAATCGACGAATTCGGTGACAGCGTCCTTGACGGCGGTCAGCGGTTGTTCGCTAACCATCCACAGGTCCGCGGTTTGGTTGGCCATCGGCTTCTGTTCCAACAGATAATTCATCCAGTTCATGTAGCCGAACTTGTAGCGATAGCCAGCGTCATCGTCGTTTGGCTCACTACCGGACGAGCAGTACGACACGTAGTCGCTCCAGCTGCCGCTGTTGTAGGGATAGTTGACGTTATCCAGTCCCAAGGCTTCTACGAAGTCGCTAGTGTTGAAGTACAGATACTCAACATACCGATTGCTCGAACTTGTATTACTGCTGTTGTAACCCGAGTAGACCCGAATGTAGCGAATTTGCCGTCCCGAATAAGAACCGGTGCCTGCCAGTTCGTCGCCACTGTCAACCGAGTAGAAGGTCTGCGAACCACTGCTGAAATACAATCGCACGCTGTAGATATCTTTGTTGGACGTAACGACAACGGAATTATAGCGGTATTCCGCCTCGATATGGGCCTTGTGCGCTTCGGACATCGGTTGATCGCCGACGATTGTCGCCCAATTCGGAGCAAATTGCATGTTGCCGTAGGTGGGGGCTCCCAATTCGTTGTAGATTTGCAGCAGATTTGCTTCGACCGCATCGCGGCCCATGGCACTGATGTTACGGAATTCGCTATCGTCGTTCATGGACGCCGAATAGTCGAGAACCAACATGATGTCACGAGGTTGATACATCGCGATCGCTTGGGCTTCCAAGCTGAATGTATCACGTCCTAAGACGCGAGCGAAGAAGTAGGGTTGCTCGGTCGCACGCCCGGTAACTCGCAACGCCGATGGCATAACACTCGTGGGAGTGAAGGTCCGCGTTTCCGTGTTCCAGGTACCCGGTTCGACGGTGATATCGTCATCTTCCAGCGTGCCACCACCAACCCGGTTGGACTGGATGAACTCGCGAGCTTCCGTGCTGGCCGAACTGGTACCATCACCCAGTGTCGCCGCGCCGGCCAGAGCACCAGCATCGACGGCACGGTCGAGTTCGGACTGGACAGTGACCATGTAGCCCACGTCGATCGACATGGCAAGCATGGCCATCAGACACACCATGAGGATGGCGGTAAGAATAATGATCGCACCCTTACGCTTGTCAGGGGCCGGCCTTTTGCGCCGTGCATTCAATTTGCCAACGTGTGACGCGGACATGGAAAATCCTCCACTAAGAGAATGAGACAGGTCGCTAGTTTGTCGACGCAGCGGATACTTGGGGCACTCTTTCGCCCGGCACGAACGTGCTTGGTCAAGTCAACCGTAGCACCGATACGAACGCATACATTGCCAAGAAACGATGAATAGTTCTCGGCACTAGAAACCTAGTTCGAAAACAGGGCGAAAGCAAATCGCCGCACAGACAATTTTATGGCTACGATGCTAATACGTGTTGGTTCGCCGCCAGAGTGTGGCGGATTCGCCACATGATGAGCATCGTCAACATACGCGCCGGCCGAAAATTACTACAAACGGTCGTCCTCGATCGCTCGCAAGCCGTCGAGCAGCGCCTGGTATTCGAATTTGCAGCAACAACACTGCTCGAGATGCCGTTGCACAATTCGCATCGCATCGTCGAGCGGCTGCCCCGCCAACTGGGCATCGGCAAATTCGGCAATTTGATCGAAACAGCAGCCACAATCGGCAGCGTCCGACTCACTGGTCGAAATCATCTTCAACAGATCGGAGATTTGTTCACGTGATAATGACATGGGCGGCCTCCCTAAGACAATACCGATTGAATATCATCGGCTGAAATTCCGGCTCGGGCAAACCCCTGTTTCAATTTTTCCCGGGCATCGTGAACAAGTTTGTAGACCGCATTGCGGTTGCTGCCAGTCTTTCGTGCGATCTCTTCCACCGGCAAGCCCTCCAACACGCCTCGCATGGCAATCCGCTGTCGGTCCGTGAGCGATTCATTAATCAACTGCTGCAACGTCCCCAATATCGAATGCAATTCCGTTTTCGTTTCCACCGACTTCGATGGATCCGCCGTCGCCTCCAGCGGCAATCCACCACCCGCCGTGACCACATCCAACGATATGTCCTTGTAACGGCGACGCCGCAACTCGCTGATCCCAATCCTCGTCGCAATTGCCATCGCCCACGTGGTAAACCGACTCCGCCCAGCAAAAGTATCAAGCG
>JAGQPD010000685.1 GCA_020426865.1 Planctomycetales bacterium | reverse complement strand
TCTGGTCCACCCGCGCCATCTTGCACCATTTACGTGTCATCACCACATCATTTGCGTTCTCGCGGGCCACTTCTCGCCAGACAACGCCCACCGCCAGCATTGCCGACCGCGCAATCGCTTCTTCCCAACCCCTCCAGTCCGCGCAACCTGCCATCCAACCTGCCTCCAAATGGTAGACCCTCCATTTACCTTCGTCGCAGCCACTGGTAATAGTGAGGAAATTTGGTTCAGCGATGGTACACCGACTGGTACGAGACGGCTTCGAATATTGCAGCGCAACAGTCTCCACTATTCCCATCCTGACGATGGTGACATTCTGACGGTGGTGGGTGATCTTTGCTACTTTCTGGCGAATAATCAACATTTTGGCCATGAGCTTTGGCGGAGCGATGGGACGGTGGGTGGGACCCAACTCGTGAAAGATATCAAGTCCGGGTCCGGTGGCTCCTTTCCAACTAACCTGATCAATGTCAGCGGTACGTTGTATTTTACCGCGAACGACGGCAGTACCGGCACGGAGCTTTGGCGCACCGACGGTACCACAGACGGAACACACATCGTAAAAGACATCTGGCCCGGCCACGTTGGAAGCGCGCCGCTTTATCTAGAAAATATCGGCGGCACGTTGTATTTCTCTGCCGATGACGGTCAGCACGGACGGCAATTATGGCGATCTGACGGGACCGAATTTGGTACGGAACTTGTCGCTGTCGTTCCCGACGGAGAAGCGCCCCTACAGATCACTCTCGTGGGCGATAAGCTCTTCGCCGTCGCCTTTTCGCAAGTATACGGCAGGGAGCTATGGTGGATTGATGTGCCACAACCCCTCGTTTTGCCAGGTGACTACAACCGAGACGGCACCGTCAATGCCGCCGATTATACCGTCTGGAAAGACTCCTTCGGTATGTCGATCGATCTCTCCGCGGACGGAAACCAGAACGGCATTGTTGATGTTGCCGACTACTTGATTTGGAAAGATAACTTCGGTGCGAAAGAAACGCCTCGGTTATCGACGACGCCATCGATCCGTCCGACTTCGATGGCCTCATTTAACAGCGCCGCCACCTATTCCCGGCGGCGCGTAAGCCAAATCTCCCCGAGTGAATCGGACCTGCTGCCGGAAGTCTTGACGCCTACCGTTCGCCCGACGGTCAGTATGAAACACTTCAGACTGAGTTGATGGCGAAATCAAAGGCGGACAAGGGGAAGACAGCGGCAGCAGTACGGGTGTATCAGACGCGCGTACAGGAACATCAGATTCGCTGTTAGACGTAGCCTACGTCTACGGACCCTTGCAGTTGGAGCCCACCATTGCCAGCTAGTGATTCGGCCGAAGCGTATCAGGTGTCCACTTCAAGAGTTAGCGCCATGTCTTTTTCCGAAAACGGCCGACGATTGTTCTCGACCGGTGCATTAACCGAAGTTTCGCCCAGTCTTTACCCGATCTGCACGCACCTTTCATCCAACCTGTGTGTGCTATTCATCATTTGTCAATAAAGCGCGCCTAGATTGGTCGCGTGCATTACACGGAACGGTCAAGACGCTGGTCCGTGATCCTTCTCGTTTGGTTCCTGTTTGGCACGCACTCGCTTTGCTTCCTCGAAATCTCAGCGTGCCGACAGGGGCCAAACATCTACAACTACCAGCGCGTGTCGGTCCTGGTCGAAAGCATCCTTGGCACCTGCCGCAGATGCTTTCTTCTGACGGATCTAAGTGCGATCACACTTTCTTGAAATCGTGGATTTGGTTTGTCAAGTACAGGAAAAGAGGGACGAAGAAATGAAGTTTACTTTTGGACGATGGCGACGGACGATGGCTCGTCGATGGCAACTCGGTACTTTGGTGATGGCTGGAACTTGCATCGCGACGAGCAATGCGTTGGCAGTCGACCTGGCAAATATTACTGTCAGCGGCGAACCTAACGGTGGAAACATCCCGGTGGCCTCCATCATGACGGATCAAAGCACGGTGTCAAATACGGCACTGGGGACGGAAGGTTTTTTTGTAGACGCAGGATCGGTGATTGGCGAGTACCCGATTCGCATCGGGGATAGTGCCGCCAATGACGCCGTCGGCGGTGTGCTCATTTCACAAATTGCCGAAACGGGGCGACAAATCGCGACCCCATTGGGTGGTGTTGAAACCGTCTATGGCACCGCAGCGATTGTCGCCGACGACAGCGGGCAATCATTGAACACTCGCAACGTCTCAGGAGGGTTAGCAATTGCGGCACACCGGGGGGGCGTTGCCAGTACCGCAGTAAATGATACATATATCAATGGTGGCGATCCGATCAACACGAATATGGCAGCGGCCTATTTCCCGTTCAGCCAAGGATGGATGGCGGGGACTGTTTCGAGTTCCAGCATTAGCGGCGCTGGGGATGATATTACTTATGCCGCGCCGGACGTATTCGTCGGTAATGCCGGTGCAAGTATCGAACTCTATGTGAGTGACGCGCCGCATTTTGAGGGACCAAAGGACGGCTACTACAAGGTAACGATTCCTGGCTTGGAGGATTCACGGCGGCAAGGGCTGTTGTTGGCGACCGTGGCTGATAATGTGGGACGTTTTGCCACAGCGGCACCGGCGCATGATGGATCGGGATACATTTTGGGAACCATCGACAGCGACGCGTATTTTACCGGGGATCCCAGTACCACGGGGGAGGCAGATGGCCGACTCACACCCGCCTCGTTTGTATTCTTGCCAATTGGAACACCGAATGTCACGATGGCGACAATCCATCCCGGCACCGATAGTGATGTGCATCCGACGCCGCTCGTAAAAAGCGGTGGCAACTTTACGATTTCCAACAACGGTGCCAACGGCGAGTTTCGACTTTCCATCGAGGGGCAAAGTCCCAGTAGTGGTGTATTGCTGGTAACGCCCGGTACCAGTGGAAATGGGCCGGGCGGAAATGTGTCGGACAACGTCGTGACATATTACGCGGATGGCAACGATTGGGTGATCCTCAGTCAGGACATAGAAGCTGATTCCGCGTATAGCGGGGCGTTTACGTCGCCGCTTTCGGGTAGTGGGCAAGCATCGTCCGACCCGGAAGTCTACTTCAGCTTTGCCTTCTTTCCGTTTGACTCGCCGGCGACGGGCCCCGGCGAGATTCCGGCATTAAGCTCGTTGACGAACTTCAGTAAGAAGCGCGTCTTCGGGTGGAATGCGCAGATCATCGAGAACAACGCAAACAACGCTCCAGGAGACATGGAGCACATTGTGGTATCGAAAACGAGCGACTTGAACATCGATGCGCTGTACGACAATCGTGGCGACGTAGGCGTGGCGGTGGACAACGCATTTCTTTCACCAAGTGACGGGATCATGTTTGCCACGATCCGCGAGGGGCTGCGCGACAACACAGCAACGGGCGGGCTTTACGAATATGGACAAATCGGTGGCGTCGACAATGACCTCGTGGGTGGTTCGTACTGGACGATTCACACCAATATTACAGATCCCACCAATGGTGAATTCAATGTCAACTACGCCGGCGCTTTCTTCGGAGCCGATTCGGGGTTCCAGATGGCTCAGTCGATCGATATCCCAGGCGGAATGATCGATGGCCTGACGATCGATGGTGTTTCCGATTCATTCACGCAAGGAGCTTTGATCGTCGGTGGGCATGGTAACGACGATAACTATACCTCTGCGTCGCCGAACGGTACGGGATGGGACATCCGTCTCCGCGACAATGGGACAGGATTAGAAAACAACGACCAGGTCAATTACATTTATCTCCCTTACGACACGGAGAACCTTGTGGCCGGGCGGGTCAACCTCGACGGCACGTTGTCCGGGTCGACGGATCCGGCTGGATTCACATTAACGTACGAAGAAAATGGTGTCGGAGGGCCGCAATACCGCCTGCATATCGCAGGAAAGAACCCCGACACCGGGATGCTGCTATTGACGGGAACGGGCGAGTCGGGAGGTGAGGAAAACGCTGACAATTCGGTGATCTACTTTGCCGACGGAAACGATTTCATCATCCAGGGATTGGATCATCGTGCGACTGCTGATCTCACACTGACGACTCCGGAACAGACCAGCTTTTACTTTGCCTACATCGACTTCGATGCTCCGCCAACACTTGGCGGCACGATGACGGTGGCGGGGGATTACAACGGCAACGGCGTCGTGGACGCCGCGGATTATACGATTTGGAAGGACAGTTTTGGATCGACGTCTGACCTGACCGCTGATGGGAACGACAACGGCGTGATTGATGCCGCGGACTACACGGTTTGGAAGGACAATTTCGGCAATTCAGCTGCTGCGGCCGCCACAACTTCCACTGTGCCAGAACCGGGCCCCTTCGTGCTACTTGTTGGTGCGCTCGCGTTGGTCATTCGACGCGGGAAATCGCGACTAGGCAACGTTTAAGTGTTGTCGTCACGATATTGTCTGCCGGAACGCCATAGCAACACGGTCGCTGCGTCGTGCAAGGCCGTGTTGTCCGTTGGTCCATATTGGCTGTGGGGGTGCGAATACCCGAAGTGGAACATTGGGCAATCACAGAGGAACTTTCGAAATGCGTAGGAATGCGTTTACATTGGTTGAACTGCTCGTCGTTATCGCCATCATCGGATTGTTAGTAGCATTATTGTTGCCTGCCGTCAATTCGGCACGCGAGGCCGCGAGACGAATGCAGTGCGCGAACAATATGCGGCAGATTGGCTTGGCAATTCTAAATTTTGAAACAGCCAACGGTTACTTGCCGCCGGCATATACGCGGCCAGGAACAGGTGACGCATATGTTCAGACGCGGCACAGTATCTTTGTTTTCCTGTTACCGTATTTGGAAGAACAAGCTTTGTCCGATTCGATTTCTCTGGACTACAACTGGAATGAGGGACGCCGCCCGACTCCAGAGACCTCGAACCTCCGCCAAGTAGCCGTGAATATCCCCAGCTTGCTTTGTCCTACCACGTCCACGCGCGACGCGGGTATGGGGGACTATGCCGTCTGCGGGAATATTGCTGATAGCGCGATCAGCGTTTTGGTGCCGCGTCGATTGGTCAAACCGCGGGCGGATTACTATAGCATACTGCAACCACGATTCGTGATTCCCGGCACCACCGCTTTTCGCTACGACAG
>JAGQPD010000684.1 GCA_020426865.1 Planctomycetales bacterium | reverse complement strand
CGGATACTATGTGGTTCGAGGTATTGTTGTTGGAAGGCAAGGGACTGTCGCCGCGTCAACGAGTCACTAGCTGGCGATATTCTGCGACAATGTGACAAAAGTAATCGTTGCCATTGCGTTGATTGAAACGGTTGGCAATGGAATCGACTTCGTTGCGGTACCATTGAGCGAGTTCAGCGAGGTCGTAATCGTCAGACTGGCGGTAGCAATTCAGTTCTTTCGGGAGTCGCACCTTATATCGCTTGTGGCCGTGAGCCACGAGAGACTCGAGCAACAGCATGGTGGCGAGATGAAAGTGGAACTTATCGATCAAGTCGCAGGCAGAGATCAACCAGGGTGTATGGCGTTCCAGCAATTCAATGGCGCGTTTCCAATTGCCGACACATACAACATACACCAAATGATCCGCGCATGAATCGAGATACGACGGATTGTTTTTCACCTTGCGGTAACCTTTGTTGTGCAGCGACTTTGCCAGCTCCCGGTCTGGCAGACGGATGGCCGCCGGCAGCAGCACTGCATACGTTACGGCGGGGACGACGGTACAGGATTGCTTTCCCTTTAACAAAGGTTCTGCCACATCGAGTGCTTCTTGATCGCGACGGGTTTTCACTAGGTAGGTGGCATGTGAGTTGATATCGCAAGCCAGGCAATCGGACATTTCGTCGCGGGGCGCGGCAATTCAGAAATGTCCAGTTGCTCAACGTCACGGTCGGTGAAAACTCGGGAAATGGCATCCATGATTTCCATGTCGAATACGTAGCCGGCGTTGATGATACACATCCCCTGTGCCGCCGCGACCGCCGAAATCTGTCGAAATTGTTCGGGGGTCGCGACATAGTGTATGGTGTCGTAAAGCTGCCGGTACTGGTCCAGCTTCATGATGCCGAGATTGGTTTCAAAGGGTAACCAATCGGCAAAGAGACGCAGAAAGTCTTCATCTTCGATCGCCAGCGCCTTGATCGCCGTGTTGTGGAGGCCGACCAATTGATCGAGTCGTCTTTGATCTACTTGCGAAAGGCGAATCAGATAATTTCGCAGGCAGACCCCAAGTTCGTAGCGACATTCTTCCAGTGCCGCGTCTTCATGAAAGGCCTCACGAGCGGCGTTGGGACGCAATTGATCGGAATTCACGATGCAACGCACAAAGAATGCCCACTCTGGTAGCAGGTTGTCCGCCTGGTCCGACAACAGCATGTTTTTCAAGTAGACGCGGTGCGTTCGGCGCGACGCGATCTGGGTGGAATGGGGCAGGACGAACGCAACGCCTTGGATGCCGCCACTACTGGATGCCAACGGGATTGCGTCCAAAAACTGCATGCCGAAGACCAATTCACCGTATTTCAGGTACGCTTCGCACTCGGCTTGCTCGCTGCCATATGTCTGCTGCCAAGGCGCTTTCTCATTGACCGTTTCTTCACCGTCACCGCTGAAGATGCTGATTTGATATGGCAGATGACTGCCGTAGTGTCGAGCTGTATCGCAGACGAATTGTCGGTCAAAGAAATCGTGACAGCCCGGTTTTGCTCGCAAATAGACCTGAGTGCCTGGGTCCGTCTCAACATCCAAGATGCGAGTTTCGTAGGTGCCGTCGCTGCGACCTCGCCACTCGACGGTCTGCGAAGGAGATTTGGCCGAACGCGTAATGACGACAATCTCTTCACTCACCACAAACGCCGACAATAGACCGATACCAAATTGGCCGATATAGTCACCGCGTTCTTCGGCACCTCGCTTGGACGATTGTCCGATCGTTGCCAGGAATTCATGCACCTCGGCCAGCGTCAATCCCATACCATTGTCATAGGCAGCCAGCGTGGGGGGGGATGTCGGGGTGGCGGGAATGATGTCGATCCGGA
>JAGQPD010000683.1 GCA_020426865.1 Planctomycetales bacterium | reverse complement strand
AAACGCGTAGAGTTCATAGAACTCCCGCTGTGAGATGGGATCATATTTATGATCGTGACAGGATGCACATCCTAAGGTCAACCCAAGCCACACGGTGCCAAAGGTTTCCACACGATCGACGGTGTTTCTAACAAACACCTCCTCCGGGATCGATCCTCCTTCATTGGTTGTCACATGGCAACGGACAAACCCGGTGGCAATCTGCTGATCCCGAGTCCGGTCCGGCAACAGATCGCCGGCCAGCTGCTCGAGCGTGAACTGGTCAAACGGCATGTTCTCCTGAAACGCTCGAATCACCCAATCACGATAGGGCCACATCGTACGCTGATTATCAAGCTGCAAACCATGCGTATCCGCGTAGCGTGCGGCGTCCAACCAATATCGAGCACGATGTTCCGCATGCGCCGGAGAATCCAACAATCGATCGACGACTCGTTCATAGGCATCGACGGACCGGTCTAACACAAACGCGTCTCTCTCAGCGTTCGTCGGCGGCAGGCCAGTCAAATCCCACGTGACGCGTCGCAAGAGCGTTACCCGGTCCGCCGGCGGCGATGGAGTCATACCAGCTTGTTCGAGCCCAGCCAATACAAAATAGTCCAGCTGCTCACGCGGCCAATCGTGTAATGAGACGTCCGGCAGCGGCGGCCGACGAATCGGCACAAACGACCAGTGCTCGGGATATGGTGCTCCCTGGCGAATCCACTCGCCAAGCTTATCTATCTGTGCTGCATCTAACGCAGGCCCGTTGCTTGGCGGGGGCATCCGCACGTCGTCGTCTTGCGATCGGATACGTCGCCACATCTCGCTGGCCGCGAGTTCGCCAGGCACGACCGCCGACAATCCTGAATCGAGCTGCCGAAATGTTTCCTCCGCACGGTCGAGTCGCAGGTTTGCCTTTCGCGTTGCCTTGTCCGGCCCGTGACAGGCAAAGCAATGCGCCGCAAGAATCGGTTGCACATCCCGTACGAAATCGATATCTTCCGCTGCGACTTGGCCAATCGCAAGCGGCAATAGTGCCAATAACGTGCCACCATTCACGCGACGTACGACTCGTCGCAGTATGTCAGTGCCGTTACATTTCATCATGCCGTTGGTAAACCTCAATCGACGCGCCACCGGACGATTTCGATCCGCGCCCCAACCGACCCGACAATTCACCCCGCTCGCAGGCGGTTCGGCCCAAGCCGGCAATCGCGAAGACTACTCCCCATTATACGTTCACTTGCGACATTACCTGCCAAAGGGCCCGCGTTACGTCCAGCGTACGCGCAGGATACGTTCCGCCGGCATACGCCAGATGCGTATAAACCGAGGCAAATCGCGCAGCGGCGTCTCCCATAACCGGCTCGACCGTACCAAGTGAATTGGCGAATTCCAGCGGCGTCTGCTCGGACTTGTGGACGCAATCGCGTTCCCGAGCCCAGGCGACCATCGCCGCAAACGTGTAGGCTAACAGCTCCTGCTTGGGCATCCGTTCTGCTTGCCCGGCTTGAAACGGATCGACAAATGATGCAAATGATGGGGGTATTAACGGTTCGCCCGCCCCCTGCGTTTCCGCTTCCTCTTGTCTCTGCTGGCGCCCCCAAAACCGCTCCCAAATCTTACGGAGATCGAACCAAAACTGCCGCAATGCTGCTCTCACGGAATTTCGGTATCGAAACAACAAATACGCGACCCCTGCCAACACGACGACCCAATACAAAAGCTTTATTACGAACTGCAATATCGAGGCCAGTGACTGTTCTGCGTCCTGCAGACGCCGCAGTAGCGACGGGCCGCGACGGGCACTCGGCGACTCGCGATGGTCGGACCCGCGCGATCTCGCCCCGCTCTTCTCGTTTCCATCTTCCCGTGGATCGGAGCCATCCCCTGAATCCGACGGTTGTCCGGGCGGCGATCGCGACGTAGTAGATTCGCGAGTCGCATTATTCGAATCCGACGACGCCGTCTCACTTGACTGGCTCTCGGCCGAGTTCGTGCGCTGCGCCGCCTCTGCGTCACCTTCTTGCGTCGTGCCGGCCGACCGCTCGCCTCCCGACGACCCACTTCCCTGCTCGTCACGATGAAGCTTCGAGTCGTCGGATTTGTCGGACGCGTGGGAAGTATCAGAGTCGTCGGACGTGTCGGACCAGACGCCTTCGTTCCCCCATCCGTACCGCGAACTTTCCAACTGTGAAGTGCCACCATCTGGCAGCATCCAGTCGGTCATGGAATATTCGGGGTTCGGACGGGGAAGTACCATGCATCCCAATAGCAACGCCGTCACCATACTGGCGCCGGCCATCATCCAGACACTGGCCATGGTTGGGGACATGTCGAGTTTTCGTTGTAGCAAATAGCGACGCATCTGCAAGAAGCTCGTCGTCATCAACAGCAATAGCGCGCTTCCCACGTACACGACCAGCGTGCGAAACACGGCGCGCCGCGAATCGGTGTCGCCAGAATGGATGAACAGCTGTCCGACACCGAATAACGGCAATGACGCCAGGCAGAAGTAAATCACCCAAACTCCGTGGGCACGCGGCTGCTTCGGTTTCACAAACTCCCACCAGCCGCCATTCTTCCCCCCGCCCTCGATGGTCGCTTTACTTCTTGTGGCCTCGTCACTCTTACGAATCGTGGTCGCGACACCATCGGGATCGAGTCCGGCGGTTTGTAGCAGCCCCTCGCCACCGAGGTCCTTCGCACGGTCAAGCACCGTGCAGTCCCACGTCAACTTGTGAGCACTCCACCACAAAGCTGCGATGATCAGAATGTTAAATAACAATCCCGCGTCAACAAACGTCGATACGACAATAAACGTGACGATTGCCAAGGGAATCGCG
>JAGQPD010000682.1 GCA_020426865.1 Planctomycetales bacterium | reverse complement strand
ATCGACGAAATTGCCTTCCAAACCAACCTGTTGGCACTGAACGCCGCTGTCGAAGCGGCTCGAGCCGGCGAGCAAGGTCGGGGATTCGCCGTCGTCGCCGCCGAAGTACGCAACCTGGCCCAACGCAGTGCCAGTGCCGCGAAAGAAATCAAAACGCTCATTCAAGACTCCGTGCGTAAGGTCGAGAACGGTTCGGAGTTGGTCAACAAGTCGGGCCAGACGTTGTCCGAGATCGTCAGCTCCGTCAAACGTGTCACCGACATTGTGTCGGAAATCGCGGCCGCTTCGAAGGAACAGTTGACCGGGATTGAGCAGGTCAACAAGGCCGTATCGCAGATGGACCGTGTTACGCAGGCCAACGCCGCGCAGACCGAAGAAATGTCGGGAACAGCAGCCTCGTTGTTGTCACACTCCAATCAGCTGTCGGGGCTCGTCGGCCGGTTTCAACTGTCGGGAGCGGATAACGTACCAGTCGCTGAGCGGAAGAAGACTCCGTCACGAGGGAGGTCGACGGCCCGTTCGGCCGAACCACAAGTGGTAGCTCAATCGTCACCATCGTTGTCGTTTGAGATGCCGCCGACAAACGCTGGCGTGCTCGAGTTCTAGTGACTCGGAACATTGACTAGCGGACAGCCAAGCCAGCCGACGCCCGGCCGCTAGTTGCAATGTTTAGACTTACTGTTCAGGCCGTCCGCATTTCTGGTGCGGGCGGCCAGGGACATGATGTAGGCCGACGATTAGTGATACGCCGATGAATGAAGCAAGCTTGAGCACGAAAGAATTCAAACAGGTCCAGCGCCTGATCTTTGAGCTGGCCGGAATATCTCTGGCTGATTCCAAACAGGTCATGGTCCAGGGGCGATTATCGCGACGCTTGCGCGACCTGCAGGTTTCTTCGTATCGCGACTACCTCGCAATGATCCAGGATGGAAGCTGCCCGGAAGAAGTCACAAAATTTATCAACGCCCTGACGACGAACAAAACAGAGTTCTTTCGAGAACGCCACCATTTTGAATTTCTCAAACAACGGGCATTTCCCGAACTGAAGGCCAAGGCTGAGCAAACTCAAAAACGAAAACTGCGCATCTGGTGCTCAGCCGCGTCTACTGGAGAAGAGCCATTCACGATTGCCATGACCGTTCGCGAGTTCTTTGGCCCGCAACCGGATTGGGATATCCGCATCCTCGCATCGGATATCGATACTGATGTTCTCGAGCGGGCATCCAATGGAGTGTATTCGAGCGAATTGACGGAAGGCGTGTCTCGGTCACAATTGCAAAAATACTTCGACGTCAGAAAGAACGGCGGTCCTACTTCTTTCCGAGCGAACGAATCCCTACGGGAGCTCTTGACATTTCGCCGGATCAACTTGACTGAGCCGACCTGGCCCATCCATACGACATTCGACATCATCTTCTGTCGCAATGTGATGATCTATTTCAATTCGGAAACCCAGTCGCAGCTTGTCGAACACTTTGCCAAATACCTCAATCCGAACGGCTATCTGATTATCGGTCATTCCGAATCGTTGTTTGGAATCAATGATCGATTTAAGGCACTCGGCGACACCGTGTATCAGCTGGAAAAGCCCGTGGCCACGTCCGCCGCTCGCCCGCCGTCGACAAAAGCCGACGTGCCCGTCCCAGCGGGAAAGCCGACTTTGCGGGAAAAAAGAAAACCCAACGTTTCGGCGACCGTGGCAACTCAAAGTACGAATACGTCACCACAAGCCTTTTTCGATAAACAGGCAATCAAGCAAATCATCGTTGGAGAAGTTCACGCGAGCGACGAGCCGATTTGGATCTCGACTTTGTTGGGATCATGTGTTGCCGCCTGCCTATACGACGAACAGACCGGAATCGGCGGCATGAACCACTTCATGTTGCCCGAGTCGAAAACGAATCCACAGCTGTGTGCCAGTTTCGGTGTGCATGCGATGGAACTGCTGATCAATCGGATCATGAATCTCGGGGGCGATCGACGTCGGTTAAAGGCCAAGCTATTTGGAGGTGGCGCCGTGTTGGCTGCCGGAATTGGCCGCTGGAACATTGGCGAGCAAAACGTAGCGTTTGCGCGTGGTTTTCTGGAAACCGAAGGGATCCCGATTGTCGCCAGCTACACAGGGGGAAACAGCGGCATGAAAGTCCAGTTCCACACGCATAGCACCAAAGCTCATGTGCGGCTACTTGATCCCGATACCTCGCGCGCGATTGTCGAAGAACAGTCGCGGACAGTCGCGTCGGCAGCCCCCGTACAACCAGACGTAACCCTATTCTAGAGAGGTTGGCAATGGACAAAATTCGCGTCCTCGTGATCGACGACTCGGCCTTGATGCGTCAACTGATCACGGAAATTCTACAGCAGGACCATTCGATCGAGGTAGTCGGTGCTGCCTCCGACCCCTACGTCGCTCGCGAAAAGATCCTGACGCTGAACCCGCACGTCCTGACGCTCGACGTGGAAATGCCCCGCATGGATGGCCTGACGTTCCTCGAAAAACTGATGGCGGGACGCCCGATGCCTGTTGTCATGCTGTCGTCTCTTACCGAAAAAGGTTGCCAGACGACGCTGCGAGCCATGGAGCTGGGAGCAGTGGACTTTATCACGAAGCCAAAATTGGATGTCGTCAGCGGCATGAACGACATCTGTCGGGACATTATCGAAAAGGTCAAGGCGGCTGCCAGGGCCAAGGTACAACGACGACATCCCGTGCCGGAAAGAACGGCAGCGGCTGCCGAAAAAACAACGAGCGCAAGTTCGCTGATTAACAGCACCCACAAGGTCATTGCGATCGGAGCGTCAACCGGTGGGGCCGAGGCTCTGCAGGACGTTCTCGCAGCCTTCCCGCCGGACGCACCCGGTACGATTGCCGTGATTCACATGCCTGAGGGGTTTACGAGATCCTACGCCCAGCGGTTGGACAGAAATTGCCAGATTCATGTCAAGGAGGCGGAAGAAGGTGATAGAATTCTTCCAGGTCACTGCTTGATTGCGGCAGGAAACTATCATTTAGAGGTGTACCGCAGCGGAGCGACCTACGCGGTACGCGTCGTTTCTGGACCAGCGGTCAGCCGGCATCGTCCGAGTGTCGACGTGCTCTTTCGATCGTGTGCCAAGGCACTTGGGCGAAACGGCGTCGGAGTAATCCTGACGGGGATGGGCAACGATGGTGCGGAGGGCATGTTAGCGATGAAGAAGGCTGGGGCCGTCACCGTTGCGCAAGACGAGGCCACCTGCGTCGTATTTGGAATGCCCAAAGAGGCCATTGCATTGGGGGGCGTTGACGAAGTCCTGCCGCTCTCCAAAATCGCCCCCTACGCTTTGAAAGCAGCTCGATGCGAAATCTTGGTTTAATCCTGAACATTTTCTGGTCACGAGTTTCTCCGTTGGGACGACTTTTCGGACGTTGTCGGGCGGACGGACGGGATGTGTCGACGGAAGTTGTCGCCGTTGAACGGGTCTTGCCGACACTCAGCCGCCAGTTGCGTGGTGCGGTGGACGACGTTGAGGCGTCCGTTGTTGGCGTATGTACGGGATTTCAAGGGATGGCACAACGGGCCCGGTCCGCTGTTGGAGCGGCTCAAGAAACCGTGGGCGCTGCCGGCGATGACCCAAGTGGAACCTTGCAATTCGAGGAGATGCAAGCTGTTCTCGGGTTGCTGCTGGACAATGTCCGTGCGACGTGCGAGTTCTCGCAAACGGCATCGGCGCGGTTGGCGCGTCTCGAACAGCAGCTGGACCGCATGCAAAACACGTTGAACGAGGTGGAAGATATCTCGAATAAAGCTCGACTCGTTGCCCTCAATGGCCAGGTTGAGGCAGCACGGTTGGGTGATGCAGGCCGAGCGTTTGGAATTGTCGCTCGTGAGACGAAAACGTTGTCCATGCAGGCCGCTGCGACCAGCGAATCGATACGAAACGGCATGAATGAATTGACGGTTGAGCTACGGAGCACGTCCGCTGAGATCCGAGACCGCGCCGATGATAACACCAAACGGTTTGCTGAGTCGGAGTCAACGGTTCGACAACTTCTTTCGGACTTGGAATCATCGCATCGAAATATGGTCCATTCGCTACAAACAACCGCCGAAATAAGCCGCGAATTGGGGCAGGATATCGCGCGCGCCGTGATGTCGATGCAGTTTCAAGATCGGGTCAGCCAGCGTGTTGGCCATGTTGTCGATACGCTTGAGACCATTCTGCAGCGGCTAGCGGCACTTCCACCGGTCCGCATTGACGCGGTCGCGGAACGGCGGATCAGCGAGTGGCTTCGCGAAATAGAAGCCCAATACACCATGGATTCCGAGCGATTGGCACATGTCGACGTCGATGGTGTGATGTTCGATGGGCCGAACGGACAACAGAGCGCCTCCGACGACGAGGGTTGTCTTGTCGAACTGTTTTAGTCCGTTCCCGGCCAATGGTCCAACGGGTGTGGCTCGGAAAACGACTGAAAGTGGCGCATCTAACCCATTCGATACGACCGTTGCAATCGGGCAGCGACGGCGGGAGGCGATCGAATGGCGTAACGTGCATTTGCACGAAAATAACGTAGTTTTGTAAGGCAGCAGGCAAAGAATCCATTTGTCACCAGAGCAGCAATCTGCGCGCAGATCCAACGACGCCACTTATGACGCCACCAACGACAGACAACTCCTCCATCGCATCCGCACAGCCCGGCAAACACCCGTTGGCCGAATCGATCGCCGAGCTCCAGAGACGCGTCCTGAAGCTTGAAAAGCAGCAACTGACGACGTCGGTTTCCGATCCAAACCGCATGAACCTGCTGGTGTTCGAATCGCATCGGGACCGCCTGTTGGCGGCGTTTGTGATGGCCACCGGGGCGGCGGCATGTGGAATGCAAGTGTCCATGTTTTTCACGTTCTGGGGGACCGCCGCCTTGCGCAAGGGAGGGAGACAATTTGGCCGAAAGACACTGGTGGAACGGGCGTTCGGTTGGATGCTGCCGGCGTGTCCGCGGAAGACAAAGCTGTCGCACCTGGACATGTGTGGTTTAGGGCGACTGTTGATGTCCCGCGAAATGAAGAAAAAGAATATTGCGGATCTGAATGATCTGATCGAAACCGCAGGAGAGCTCGGTGTCGTAATCCGTGTCTGCGAGATGTCGATGCAGTTGATGGGAATCCGGCGCGAAGAGCTGATCGACTATCCGTCGTTGGAGTACTGTGGTGTGGCCAAGTTCGTCGATGAGGCTGCATCTGCGAACACGACGTTGTTCATCTAGAGAATTGGTCTTGACGGTACCCCAAGTGGATCGGCGGCGGAGCGTAGGAATTGGAGTTTCGTGTGTCAACGGTAACTAGTGGGCAAAGTGAGCGGACCGTGGCCGGCTGGGACCGGGTCAGCGCCCTGTTGCTCCACACGGAACGCCTTCTTCAGCTCGTCGAGAACGACGATCCAGCGACGTGTGACCGCTCTGTCGATCTCGAGCTCATACGCCAACTGTGCGGTTCCGTTGCGGAAATGCGTGAAGCATTGGTGGACCGCGAGGGGCAATTGGCCCGCGTCACCGAACGTTCGGAGGCCTTAGCCCGCGCGCAAGCTGACGCCATTGTTCACTCCGCCGAGATCATCGACGAACTTGAACGCACGAAGCAAAGTCTGTCGGACGCACGGGCCGCAGCAGAACAAGCGGCCCAGGATACGCAACGACTTGCTGATACGGTCTTCGAACAAACACATGATGGCGTACTTGTCTTTCACAATCACACATGTGTCGCCTGCAATGACAACTCTCTGGATCTGCTGAACTCGACGCGCGACGACGTGATTGGACGGTGGCCGGTGAGCTTCACGCGTGCAAAACTCGACACGGGTGCCTCAGCGGAAACACTGCTTCGGCAAATTTGTACGCCGGGCTACGCAGAAGAAGCTCGGTCGCTGGAAGTACGTCTGCAACCGGTGGAGACGCATGAATTCTGGGCGGAAGTGACCGCGACCGAATTCCGGATGAAGGACGTGGGACACGTCTTGCTTGTCGTTCGCGATATCACCGCCCGAAAGAAGTTCGAAGTCGAATTGCGGCGACATCGAGATTTTTTGAACAACATCATCAACGCGGTGCCTGATCCCCTGTCGGTCAAGGCCGTTGACCGGACTCTTGTGGTTGCGAATGACGCTTTTTGCAATGTCCTAGGCGTTACCCGCGACGAAGTCCTCGGCCAGAATGCGGACCAGCTGTTGCCGCAGCACCTGGCATCCCACATTCATTCCATTGAAGACCGACTCTTGTCGACTGGTGATTGTTCCATGGCGGAACACGAAATCCCGCGGGCCGATGGCACGACATCCATCGTCTCCACGAAGCGATCGGTGTTCCAGGACGAGTCGTCGGGGGAGCGGTTCATCGTGGCGACGTCCCGCGACATCACGGACGACCGGTTGCGCGAAGATCGTTTGCGTCTGTTGGCGAGCGTATTCAATAGCTCCACGGAGGGAGTTGCCATTTTGTCGAGCGAAGGGACAATACGGGAGGCGAATCCGGCGTTTTTGTCGATGAGCTGGAATGCCGAGGGAACCGTGCTTGGCCGTGCCATATCCGAGGCACTACGGTTCGATGACCGCGAACTGGCGACAGCCTTGAAACAAGTTGAAGCAGGCACGTCCTGGTCCGGAAAGGCGACCGCGACCGATAAGAATCGGGTAACCCGGTCGTACTGGGTATCACTGAGCCCATCGGCTGACCTGGAAGAGGTCTCCGGACGCATCATTGCATTGGTTTCTGACATAACGGAACTGGAAGCGACACAGGCCAAGTTGCGACGCCAAGCGATGTACGACAACCTCACTGGCCTGCCCAACCGGCGATTCTTCCGTGAACATTTGCAGCGATTGATTGAACACAGTCCGTCATCAAGCGGCGTTACGATTTGCTTTTTGGATCTGGACGACTTCAAACACGTCAACGACTCTGCCGGGCATTCGACCGGTGATACGTTGCTTCAGTCGGTCGGACGACGGATTGAGCGGGTCGTCGGACCGGACGCGTTTGTGGCGCGATTCGGCGGCGATGAATT
>JAGQPD010000681.1 GCA_020426865.1 Planctomycetales bacterium | reverse complement strand
TTCATGGCGGAATGCATTGATCTGATCCGATGAAGCTTGCGGTGCGTTGATCTTCACGAACGTGGGCTTCGTCAGCGCCACGTCCAGATTGGCCGTTCCTCGCCACGTGAGCTTCTGCCAATCGGGCTCGACGACATAATGTGTCTGGATTTTCAACACCACTTCGTCAAATGCCTCCAACGCCCGACGCTCGTCGGTTGTCCGCACCAAGTTGGCGAAACTGGAATCGGCGAAACGACGGTCCAGCTCGCAGTGGATCTCAGCCAAAGTCTGGCGACGCTGTAAGTCCGTATGTTGAGGATACTTTTTCAGCGCCGCATCATAGTGCGATAACGCTTCCGGCCACCGCTGCTCCTTTTCTAACACTCGCCCCTGAGACAACACCGACTCAATCGCCGATGCGTCCTCAACGTCCCCCGGCAAAGAGGAGGTCGGTATCCGGACCTGCTCCTGTGCCCCTGCGAAGCGAGCGGAAAACGGGAGAACGGAAAGTGTGACTATTAAAAGCTGGCTGCAAACAACGCGGAAAAGACTTTGTTGCATTTTGGGCGATTCCCCGCAATCGCGCGACTCCCACAAGGATCCCGTCCCCGCTTCCGTTCGCGCTCATCCATCTGAAATACCACCCGCACTTGAACACTCAAATCATCAGTGTCCCTTCGCGGTCCAATAAGCCGGATGTCCTTTCCGTGCGGGCACGTTACGCTCAGTCGTGAGCGCGCCCTACTGAATATAGGACACGTTTCGCCACTGGTCAAAGAAACCGACGACTTTTCGGGGACACTCTTTTCGCTATCGAGCGAATAACCCTCACCACAATGACGATCGTCGGACGCGCCTCCTAGCGCTCGCGGGCTTCCCAAGCAGAATTGCCAGCGGGCAATACCGGTCCCATTGTATGCCCCACCTCGAGCCCCACCAAGCTGCGCCAATAAAAAACCCGCTGATTCATGGCAAAAAACACATTCTACGGCCGATCGGACAGTTGGGTGACGATGGCAACAGCGAGTGGGGCAACAGCGAGTGGGGGAATCGACCCAGGTTACGAGTATTTGCAACAACCGTCGCAATCAACAAAGCGAACCTAATCTTGGGAAAAGGGTCGTAGGGAGACGATAGAGGTCGAGGCGACGGGACGCCGATCGTTGAGTTCCAGTTTAGCGTTCCAGTTTAGCGTTGAATAATTGCGGATTAGGACGTATCGTAACGAATGGGGAGATACGGTCCCTGGGCAGCGGTAATTAGTGCGCGAGAATTCCGTTTTTTTTCGCTGATTAGACTAGGTAATGGTAGCGTCGAGGGGGAGGTAGTTTTGGCCACCACGGGTTCCAAGACAAGTAAGCAGTCGAGCAAAGAGGCGAAATCAACGAGTCCCTTGATGACGGGGGCGGACATTCTGGTCAAGTCGTTGGTGGATCATGGCGTGGAGGTCATCTTTGCGTATCCGGGTGGCGCGAGTATGCCGTTGCACCAGGCGTTGACGCGTTATGCGGACAGGTTGCGGACGATCTTGCCGCGACATGAGCAAGGAGGCGGGTTTGCCGCGCAGGGGTACGCTCGGGCAACAGGGCGTGTGGGCGTCTGCATGGCAACCAGTGGTCCAGGTGCCACAAACTTGGTAACGGCAATTGCGGACGCCAAGCTCGACAGCATTCCGATGGTGGCGATCACGGGTCAGG
>JAGQPD010000680.1 GCA_020426865.1 Planctomycetales bacterium | reverse complement strand
GATTCCTGCACGCTTCAGTTTTTCCACGGTCTTGGCCACACGCGTGGTGTCGACCGTCAGGTCGAGCCCCCCTTCGGTTGTCAGTTCTTCGCGACGTTCGGGGACGAGAGTCGCCTGATCGGGACGCGAGTCGCAGGCAATTTGGACGACCTGTGGATCGCACGCAATCTCCAAGTTCAATGGGACGGTGACGGTCTGTCGCAACACGAGCAGATCGCGATCCTGGATGTGGCGACGGTCCTCGCGCAAGTGAATCGTAATGCCATCGGCTCCCCCCAGTTCGGCCAATGCTGCTGCCCACACGGGATCGGGTTCGTACGTCTTTCTCGCTTGCCGCACGGTTGCCACGTGATCGATATTGACGCCAAGTTTCGCCATAGAATCGCTTGCTCCTGTCCACAATTCGAATCGACATCCTATCCTAGGGGAACATTCAATCATCTTCAACGACGCATGTCGCGCCGCTGGGGTTCGCCGGCGAGAATTCAATCCGCAATTGATCTGCGGGAACGCGGGCGGCTTCCACGAATTGTTCCGCGAAGCGTCGGGCTGCATTCGCATCGGGCAGAATCGCGAACAGTGTGGGGCCCCAGGAGCTTTGTCCGATACCGCGGACGCCCAGCTCTCGAGCGATAGAAACCCACCGTGCCAAGGTGGGAGTCGCGAAGGAGCCGCCTTTGAGCTTCCCGGAAAAGCACGCTCCTGCTCGAAGCCCATATTCGTACACGGCTTCCCCAAAGGCGTCGACGTCTCGCCGTTCCAACGCGGGAACCATTTCCTGTTCGGCCTTTTCTCTGAGCCATCGCGTAGTTTCCGCCGATACGGGCGTCGCCTTGGCAAACCAATCTTGCTCCGCCGCGCCCGAAAGGCCTTGCTGCTCGATCGGACGGAATAACACAAACTGCCACTCAGTAGGGACATCATAGTGGCATGCCAACGGTGCAATCACCCCCTCTTCGCGACGTCCGTGTTCCATAATGAATCCGCCCAGCTTGAAACCGTACGTGCCGATTGCCGACCGTTTCGCACGGCCGAACTCGGCAGCCAACGACTCGATTGGTGTCTCCACCTCGTCGTGAAACATCTCCAATGCGCGCACGACCGACAGAACCAATTGAGTTCCCGAACCCAGTCCAACATGGGGTGCCGGGGCACGGTCAACGTGAAGTTCCACAGGAATCGTCTGTCCCTTCCGGCGATGACGCGACCATGTCTCAATAGTGTTCTGCACCCGATCCGCCATTGGGCCAGATACGGCAAGTCGCTTGGCCGGTCGGACGGTCAATCGCAGACCTGGGCGATCGACCATCAAACCCACTCCGCCAAAGCTGAGCTGCCCGGCAGGCCCCCCAAATGACATCAGGCCAAAATGCAGCCGGCTTGGCGCTTCGATTGTTACCGTGCGGAATCCCATCAGCAGCTACGTCGTTCGATATATTCCAGAAGAAACCGAAATGCAAGGTGCTCCTGCCGCCCCCCCGTCTTTTCCACGAGCACCGTCAATTCCTGCATCTTTTCATGTACCTCGCCGGCTGGCAAGATGTGCAGACGTGTTGCCAAGATCGCTGCCTCGAGAACCGCGTGTTTGGCTCGATTAAATCCCCAAAATGCACGCAACGATTCGGCGTGCACGATATCGCACGTTAACCGAGTGCGTTCGTCGGCGTCGTCGACATCCGTTACCCGAAACTCATACCATCGACAAGTGTCGGCCAACACCTGGCCGTTTACCCGGCGAGCGGCAAAGGACTTCGGAGGTGGCTCGGGTTGCCCCACTGCGGCTTGAGCCATGAGTAGCACGTCGTCTGTTACGTGCAATACCCCTTCCCTAGTGCGAGTTAAATTCCGATAGGTGGTCGAGGTCTTGAAGGGGCGAAGAGTGATCCGTTGAAAATCGTTCTCCACGATCGGTCCCATCGGCGATACATTGAGCGTTCCATCACAATTGATGGTTGTGACGATTCCTTCCAGGATCAAGGTGTTGGTGGCGGAGTCGCTCACGTTTATTTCGCCGCAGAGAAAAGTAATTCAAAAATCTCAAAGTGCCTTGCGGATGAACGGTTTGTGGTACCTAAAAAGTCACGGGTCCCGCCGGTAGCTGATGGTCGACCTTGCTCATGCCAGTCAGCTCGGTGCTCAAATCCGGTACATCGCCCCGCAGCACGCAGCCCGCCAGGCGAAAATAGTTGGCCAGCAACGAATAACCTACGTCGGTGAGGATCGATTCGGGGTGAAATTGCCAGCCGACGAGAGGAAGCTGGCGGTGGCGGATTGCCATTACCGTCGTTTCGCCACTTGATGTCACATCGGTTGCCGAAATCTGCATTGGTGCTGGCAGCGAATCTGCTTCGACGACAAGTGAATGGTAGCGACAGGCAGCGAACGGGTCGGGAATTCCGACAAATTCGTAGCGATCATCGTGTTGGACAAGGCTTGTTTGTCCGTGCATCGGTCGAGTTGCCCGCACGATCCGGCCTCCCATTGCTTGGGCGATCACCTGATGCCCCAGGCAAATGCCGAGGATGGGGATCTTGGAGTGGAATTCGCGGACGACTTCCAGGCAGATCCCCGCCTCGTCGGGCGTGCATGGACCAGGCGACAGTAGGATAGCTTGCGGGGCGAACGCAGCAATTTCCGCCAAGGAAAACGCATCGTGCCGGACGACGAGTGGCTGCAAGCCGAGTCGTTGGCAATAGCGCGCCAGGTTGTGTACGAAACTGTCGTAGTTGTCGATCACCAGAATGTTGTTATGGCCGCCGTTGCTCATCGCTTGCCATCAATCCCCTGCAAGATCCCGGTCGCCTTGTGCCATGTCTCTTCGTATTCATGCTGGGGATCGCTGTCCGCCACGATACCACCTCCCACCGGAAAGTGCCACCAACCATCTTTGGCCGTGAGCGTGCGGATGAGAATACTCATATCTGCGGAACCATCAGTGCCGATGTAGCCCAATGATCCACAGTACGCCCCACGTGCCACTTGTTCCAGCTGGCTGATCACTTCCATGGCTCGCACCTTGGGAGCGCCGGTGACGCTTCCACCGGGGAAGGCTGCCTCCATCACCTGCCAAGGAGTACACTCCGGCCGCAAACGTCCCCGAACCGACGACACGAGATGCTGCACATACCCGTAGGTTTCCAGACCGCACAACTGTTGTACCATCACGCTGTCATCGATGCAAACTCGTGAAAGATCGTTTCGCAATAGATCGACGATCATCACATTCTCTGATCGGTCTTTGGCACTGGACTGCAATTCGTCTGCTGCGTAGAGATCCGCTTCGGCACGCGACATGCGCTGACGTGTCCCTTTGATCGGCCGCGCTTCGACCACGCGATCCCTGACACTTACGAACCGCTCGGGTGACAAACTGGCCAATTGAAAACTACCTGCGTCGAGATAGCCGCCGAAGGTAGCCTGCGTTCGTTGGCGCATCTGCAGATATAGCAGATGAGTATCGATGGTGGCCGGGCGCATGAGCCGCTGCGAAAGATTCACCTGAAACACATCGCCGGCGCGAATATACTCGATGGCGCGACGAACCGCCTGTCGATAGCCGTCGGCCGTGAAGTTGCTGTAAGTATTTCTCGCAGGTTGTACCAGGAAATGCGGGCTTTCGATGGCGGCGATTCGAGGCGACTTGCCAGCCGTCATGCTCGGCAGGCTGTCTGGCGAACCAACCGGAGCTGCCAGCCATCGGGAAAACTGCTCAGCGCGCTCAACAGCGCGCTCGAAGCGGGCGGCCGCACTCGTTTCGGGCCAACCTTGCGATATGATCCAGGCCTGCGACGTATCGTGATCGAATGCCACGATGACGTCATATAGTCCCACGGCACACAGGGGAACTCGTAGCTCGTCATGAGCTGCAATAGGAATTCGTTCGAACAACCTTCCCAACTCGTAGCCAAAAAGTCCGGCGATACCACCTTGAAATGGAGGTAGTCCCGGAACGTTATCGGCCTGGAGTTCGCTCCACATCGCTTGCAGGTCGTGCCACGCCCGGCGCGCCTCGGCGTCGGTATCTGCCACATACCACACAAGCGGATCACAGCTGAGAAAGGAATAGCGACCGAGCTGATGGTGACGCAGCGAACTGTCGAAGAAGACGCACTTGGGGTGTTTTACCAATTGACGAAACACCGCCGCCGTATCCGCCGGCGCCGAAATCTCCAGCACATAAGGAATCTGATGGGAACTCAAGTGCTACTTTTCCTCCTCGTTGACGCAAGCTGCCGGGCTGATACAAATCCTCAATGAATCCTGTATCGCGGGGGGCCTTGTTGCGTCAATGGCGCCGGTCCCGCTGCTGCCCCATCACCCCGACCCTCTCCTCCAATAAGGAGTTGCGGCCTTGCGAGACACGTGTGTGTGCCTGTTCTATGCAGCTCCTTTTTGGGGAATGGGCGCCGCGGATCCTGCGATTTGTGTCTGTTCACAATAGTCCTTCTGGGCAAGTTCATCTAGCGCAATTGGCTCTGGTCGCCATCGTTGGGATCATCCGCATGATTCGTATCGGCATGGTTGTTGCGGTCGGGGCCCGTGCTGTCGGTACGGTGTGCACCGAGCCGCGGCGTGCGCGGCAAGCGATGTCGGTTTTCGTCTTCCGTCAACAGTCCCCACGCCAACGCCTCGTCCTGTCGATAGTTTTTCCCTAATGTAATTGCAATCGCGGCTTTGGCCATCTCATAGCCGAGATAGAAAGCGTGACTCGCGTCCACGTGTTCGGCCCGTTGTTGGTAAAGCTGGTTAAATAGCTGAAACGGGTCCGCGTCGCTCAGGTGCAGTTGCCGACCGACGATATGTACCGCATTGTCTGCAACAAACACGCGAAAGTTATTGTCGCGGATCGATCGGGATAAGTTTTGCAGGTCACCGGGGTCGATATCGATACGTCGTGGGTCTCGCAGCATCACCAGGTCAGGCGTCAGGTGCTTCGGTAGAACATTACGGGTCACGGCGTGATAGGCCAAACGCCGCGCGACGTCACACTCACGCACCGAACTGCGGCACCAATTGATCACTTCGGTCGTCAGGACACTGCGGATTCCCAATTCCTGGCAGATTGCCAACAGGATGACATTCATGCCAGCGGAATCACAATCGGTCAACTCGGTAACATTGCCGATCCCCATCATCATCTGTGCGTCGGGGTATCTCCGGCGGACTTCCATATATCGTTGGAGGCTGGCTGCAAATCCACATCCGATCGGTTCCAGGATTGGGTCGATCAAGAATGGCACGCTGTCTCGTTGCAATTGCTCGATAGAAGCATCCAGTCCCTCCAGCGACGACACATCGTCTGGAACGACAACAACGGGGCAGCCCCAGTCCTTGGCCGCATCGCGATTTGTCGAGTTGACGGACAGGACCAGTTCGGCACCGGAACGCGTGGCGTCGGCGATCTCAGCCACGTTGAACGAATCGATGGAAACGCGGTGGCCCGCCTCTCGCAGCAGCTTCACACAATGGCCGACATCCTTCCACGTTTGGTACGGGTTGCAACCGATGTCGACGATGTCCGCGCCATCATCGCGAAGACGTTCGGCGCGGGAACGAAGCGATGCGAAAGGTATGTCAGGCGCGTGATTGATTTCAGCGATAATCTCGATGTCGAACTGGCCGAATCCGATTGCCGATTCGGCAGCGTCACCAAAATATGTACTCAACTCGCGCAAGTCGCGTGGTCCGCGTACGATCTCGGCAGTGGTTGTGGCTTGCAGTGATTCCAGAGGCCCGCGACAATACCCTGGCAGCATGACGTGTGTCGTGCCGCTTGGAGTTTGCAAGTGTTTTGCAACCCATTCGGGGGTCATCAATCCGGCAACGCTAATCGGCAATACGGCGACGGAATAGACCTCGTCGGTCAATTGTGGGATGTTCCGCAGTTGTTCATGTAGGGCTTCCGCAGCCAACCGGCCGGTCACAAATAACCAACGTGGATGCGACATACAAGGGTTACTCTGCGTTCTGGCGGTAATCGTTCGGCCAGGCCTGTAAGCCTCCATTGACGGGCAACACATGACCATTGACGAAATCGGCGAGGTCGGACGCCAGGAACAAAGCTGCATTTGCTACATCGTCGGTCGTTCCCCATCGCCCGCGCAACGCTTCTCCCACCGCACGAGCTTGCCAGTACGGCGGCGCCTCAGCTCCCCACCCCGTACGTATCCAGCCGGGTGCAATGCAGTTGACGCGAACACAGGGAGCCAGTGACTTGGCCAGGCTTCGGGTAAAGGCCATGATCGCCCCTTTCACGGCGGCGAACATCTCGCCACTGTCGCCGGCCATTCCCGTCTCCGCCTGATCCCATCCGATGGTGATGATCGCGCCCGACCGCTGACGTTCCACCATCTTACGCCCCAATAGCCGCGACAGATGCATGGTGGCCACGACGTCCACGTGCCAGAGCCTGGAGAGTTTCTCTTCGAAAGTCGTTTCTGCCAAAGGGCCGGTCAAAACGTCGGCGCCGGCCGTATTCACCAAAATGTCCAAGTGGTCATCATGACGGCTGGCTACGTCCACTACGGCGCTTCTTCCCGCCGGTGTGCCAAGATCGGCAATTACGATGTCCGCGCGACGACCGAGCTCGGTGATGTCCGCCGCAATTGCTCTGGCCGCAGCCACGTTGTCGTGGCCATGCACGATGATGTCCGCCCCAGCACGAGCCATGCACAGTGCTACCGCCCGGCCGATTCCTCCCGACGCGCCGGTCACCAAAGCCGTCTTGCCAGCCAGTGTATCGTAACGGTTGTCGCAGTTATTCCGCTGGGGAAAATCGGTCATGTTTGCTTCGATGTGTACAATATCGGTAACAAAAACGGAAACACCACTTAGACTGGAAGTAGCGACCGCTCTTGATTCGCACAAGTTGTAACGCGGCAATGGCTTGGTTCTTTGATCTCATTGCCCGTGACGCTCCTCGTCCATTATGAACTCAATCGATCCCTAACACCATGGCAGCAGCTACCGTCGTAACTCGGATGCCCACCGTGGGCGAAATGCGTGATCGCGTCCGCAATTCGGCCTTTGTCTTCCGTGGGTACAACGTGACCAATTTGGGGAGAACGCCCGAGCTGTTGGCCCACGGTGATTACGGGCCGATTGTGGCTGACTATTTACGCCGAGCCAGCACCGTATGTTCAGATATTACCCAGCGGCCCTGCGACCTTGTTGAGCGAGTTGAACAGCAGCGAGAAACCGACCTGGAGAGCTATGCCGACGCAATTGCTTTGATCGTGGCCGTCGAGTTGGCTCAACTGGAAATCCTGCGTGAGGTCCTCGATATTGCTCCGGAAAAAGCGAAGCTGTTGTACGGATTCAGTCTCGGTGAAATCACGGCCTTGATGGCGGCAGGCGTCTTAAAATTTGAAGATGCCTTGCGCATTC
>JAGQPD010000679.1 GCA_020426865.1 Planctomycetales bacterium | reverse complement strand
GGTTCTGTGAAAAGACGGCCACATTATGGGACTCGTTGACGCAGTTCGTTATTGGAGCGGACGTTGCCAGCGATTCGGCAAATTGGTGCGCGCAACTGTGGCCAGTGCAATCACGAAAGGAACAGGTCATGTCCACGCTCCCTGAGATTCCGGCGAAAGAAGTCCGACCGCCAACGATTACCGATATCCAGTGGTATGCCGGCTTGGCGATGCAAGCGATCATTTCCAAGCAACCGACCGTGCCGGACACGCAAGTTGAGCGCGAAGAGATATCGCTGTGGGCCTACCGCATGGCACAAGCGATGCTGGCGACCGAAAAACGGATTCGGATCGAGTGAGTTCGCGCGGCGGCGTACCGTTGAGGGAGACCATGACGAAACCGATCAAGCGGGTCATGTTGCCAACAGATTTCAGTAGTGCCACACAGGCGGCGATCTCGTATGCGTCCGCCATGGTGGAGGCCTTTGATGCCGAGCTACACGTGATGCACGTGCTGGAGGTGCATGCCAGCACGACACCCGTTTTTGGTGGAGGGCTGACACTGGCACAGTTTGTGAAAGAGTCGCGTGATGCCGCCGTGCGGCACCTGGACAAAACGATCGACCCGCAATGGGCATCGCGGTATTCGGTTGTGCGCGCTGTCCGCGAGGGAAATCCCTACGCGGAGATTGTTGACTACGCTCGAGAAAACGCCATTGACTTGATCGTGATGACGACCTTCGGGCGATCGGGACTGGCGCATATGTTGATTGGCAGCGTGGCTGAACGCGTCGTCCGCAAGGCCCCCTGTCCCGTGCTGGTTGTGCACCCCGAACTGGAAACTTCCTCGTCGGCTTAGTCTTCGGCTTAGTCTTCGTCGTCGGCGAGCCCGTAGGCTTTCAGTTTGCGATAGAGTGTCTTGCGATCGAAGCCGAGGATACGGGCTGCCAGAGTCCGATTGTTATTGACGGCATGGACGACGTGCAGCAGGTAACGTTTTTCCACTTCTTCCATCGTCAGCAACTCCGCTGGATCAGTACCCCCTACGAACAGTTGGCTACCGCGGAAATCTTGGATCTTTTCGGGAAGGTCTTCGACGGTAATCTTGTCGAAGCTGGTGAGCGCCACGGCGCGTTCGATTACGTTACGAAGTTCGCGCACGTTGCCAGGCCAGGAATACGCCAGCAACTTCTCCGCGGCGGGCTCGGAGAGTCCAGTGACTGGTTTGTGATTGCGCTGAGCAAACCGATCGACAAAATCATGGGCCAGCAGCAGTACATCGGTACCGCGACTCCGCAACGGCGGCAGTTCCAATTGGATGACGTTGATACGATAAAACAAGTCATCACGGAACCGCTGTTGTTCGATGGCCGACTCCAGGTCGCGATTGGTGGCGGTGATGAGTCGTACGTTGAACGACACTTCCTTGTCTGATCCGACCGGGCGGACCTTGGATTCTTCGAGGGTTCGCAGCAGTTTCACCTGCATGGTAGGTGGCATCTCGCCGATTTCATCCAAAAACAATGTTCCTTCGTCGGCTTCCAGGAAAAGGCCTTTGCGGGCATCCTTGGCGTCCGTATAGGCACCTCGTGCGTGCCCGAACAACTCGCTTTCCAGCAGCGGCTCGGGCAGCGCCGCGCAATTGACGGCGACAAATGGTCTGCCAGTTCGCAAGCTGTGATCGTGAATCACACGCGCGGCCAGCTCCTTCCCAGTGCCGCTCTCGCCGGTGATCAGGATTGATGCGTCGGTGGCGGCGACTTTGGCTAGCCGATCAAAGACATGCTGCATCGCCGAGCTGGCTCCAAGCAGCCTATCTCCGAACCGCGAGGTATTCTCCAACTGCCGCTCGAGTCGCTGCAATTGTTGGCTCAGTTGACGATGCCGTGCCGCTCGGTCAATGACAATATTGAGTAGATCTACTTCGAACGGCTTGGTGATGAAGTCGAAGGCACCGGCGCGGATTGCAGCGACCGCGGTGTCGAGATTGCCGAACGCCGTCATCACCACAACTGGCAGGCCAGGTCGCAATGCCACGATTCGTTCGCACAATTCCAAGCCTGTCGTGCCGGGCATCCGCACGTCGGTGAGCACGACGTCGAATTCACTCGACGATAACTCATGCAATGCGTCGGCGGCGCTGGTCGCCAAGGTCGTTGTATACCCTCGAAGCTTCAACGCGGTGTCGACCAGCTCGCAGAGACTCCGCTCGTCGTCCACGACAAGAATACGATTTGTCATGTTGGCCTTCCTTCGGGCAAGTAAACGGTGAATGTACTCCCTTCGCCTTCTTGCGTGGCGAGGTCAATCCAGCCGTCGTGATCTTCCACGATGCCGTACGCGATGGACAAACCCAGCCCCGTCCCTTCCCCGACGTCCTTGGTGGTATAGAATGGTTCAAATATGTGTTCCGCGACGTGGCTGGGAATGCCCGGTCCGTGGTCGGTGATGGCGATCGAAGCGCAACGAAGTTGTTTCCCCTCCTGCCCGGGTGCAGTAGCCGTTGTCCAAGAAAGCGAAATGTCAATCGACGTGTTGGCCGGCGATGCATGGATAGCATTCATCACGATGTTCGTGACCACCTGCTGAATCTGTGGCGGATCCACATGAATCGCGATGGGTGGTGTGGCGCGCACATGACGGAGCGCAATCCCGTTCTTCCTGGCGATGGGATCGAGCAAAGAGACGACAGTGTGGCATAATGTGTCGATGTCGGTCAGCACCTTGTGCGTCGGCGTACGGCGGGCAAAATCGAGCAACTGGCGGATGATGGCGGCTATCCGATCCGCTTCATGCTTGATCGCTTCAGCACTAGACTTCGTTTCCGCGCGGTCCAATTGGTCGGACGCAATCAACGCCGCTCGCCCCGACACCACATTGAGTGGCGTCCCGATTTCATGTGCCAATCCTGCCGCCAGTCGACCGACTGTTTTGAGCCGGTCTGCGTGTCGAAGTTGATCGGTCACGGCAGCTCGTGCTGCCGCTTCTTCGTTCAGCTGCGTTCGCTGCTGCGATAGCTTGTCGCACATCTGATTGATGGCGATCGTCAGCCGGCCCAATTCGTCGTTGGCTCGTGGCGGAAGTGGACCACTGAAATCTCCGGTGCCGATCCGCGTGGTCTTTTCGATCAATCGCTCCAACGGGCGGCCGACCAATCGCATCCCGCCAACAAATACCACGCCAACACATGCGAGTGCGATTCCCGCCAGTGTTGCCAATGCCGTCCACAGTGTTCGGCGCTGGGCATCAAATAGCGGTTGCAGTGATTCCGAGATCTCGAGTGCCTTTTGCTGTCCTTCGGGAGTAACGACTGGAATGTATGTATGCAGCCACGCTCCACCGTTAGCATCGCGCGCGGTGATGGTTGTGATGCGTCGCTCGACTACCGCCAGCTTCGATTGTCGCGGTACGACGGGAGACTCGGGCGCTCCCGCCCCCGCGTCCGGTTCCACGAAACGGATATTGAAGGACGCGACTTGCCATTGCACGATATTCTCAGCCGAAGACGGTCGTTCGTTGGTCCGATCGATGCCGTCCGTTGGCAACGGATGCGGCACGACCGCGGCCAGCTTTTCCGCGAGCTGACGGTGTCGGTCTTCGATGTCTGACAACTGGAAACGCAACGAGATGCTGCTGGCGATCAAGATCAATGCCGCGACAACTACGAAGACCACGATTGTCAGCTTCGCCGTCAACCTCATGTCGCAGCCGTTTCCTTCCGCTTAAGTACCAGTAATAATGACGTCATCGATGCGACTCCAGCCAATGACACCGTTCCCGGCATTCAACTTTACCCAGCCGTCACGATGTTCCAAAGTCGTGGCGACGGTTGCCGTCGGCAACTCGCCACCGACCGCGGGAAACGAATCACCGTTGCCCGCGCGCAACTGCAGATGTGGCGTGGCGACGACCGCGATGTCGGAATACGGATTGGCAAAATTTTGGAATGCGACTAGTCCTCCTGCCGTCATCAACAGTGCAATTGCGGATATAAGCACCCACTTTGACCACCGCTTCCCGAATAGGACGACCGCGGCGAACCACAGCCAAGCCGTACACCACGCGGTCGCCAAGCCTAAGCGAAGCACCGTATAAGGTATCGCCATGGTCGCCACAATGACTCTCCTCCAAATATCTGGTTCGTGCGACTCAAAAGACGTACGATTGCTATCGATGGGCGAAGCAGATTTGTCTTGATTCAGGAATGCCAGGTTAGTTCTTGCTGGCGCCGATCGTGGATTGATGTGCAACGCGCGATAGTAATTTCCGGCCGCCCTCCCCTTGTCACCAAGTTTCAGATACGTATTGCCGAGATCGACCAATAGCTGGTCGTTGCGGATCCCCGAATCAACGAGCATCTGCAGTTTGGTGGCGGCAGTCTCAAACGATACTCGTGCGCTCGCCGCATCATTGGAATCGTGCGACAGGCCTGCATCGTAGGCATCGGCAGCTTCCTGAAACAACTGTACGCGTTGTTCATGGCTCAGAGTTGCTGGAATCGGCCGCGTCTGTTGCGTTCCCGCCATTGCGGTGTGCCAGTTCCATAGCAGGCCGAGAGCCATTACCACGATACTCGCCGTGCGACCCGCATGTTTTGTACGGGATTGTCGATGACAAGGGACCGTTGATACATTGCGATCGCTCAGCTGACGGTCGAGCGCTCGAATCACGGCGATGGCCCGGTTGCGCAATTCGTTCAACTCCAGACTTTGGCCGCCATATTGCACCTGCTCAAGAACTCGTGTGACGTGCGTAATCTCCTCAACGGTCTGTGCGTCGGTGATGGCCCGAGCATCCGAGAGCCACGCGGTCACCCCCTCCGTGGCCTCGTGCTCAAACCTGGTTGCTAACGCGATATGAAACGAAGACGCAACATCGGCCATGGTTGCGGCTTTTTGTAGCTGCGCAAGTGCCCGTTTCTGTCGGCCGCGTGTCGAGCGGGAGCCGCCAGCCAGGTGTGGCCAACCAACGCTAATCCAAGTTAACAAAAACGCGACCGGCGGTACCAGCAACAGAAACGCTTCCAGAACAGGACGTT
>JAGQPD010000678.1 GCA_020426865.1 Planctomycetales bacterium | reverse complement strand
AACGGCGATGGCGAAGCTTGGGGCACCCAGGATGCTTTCATGACAGTCGCTTCGAGAGATTTCTCCGCAAGACGTCTGAACGGATGTATGATTCCGGACAATTGCAGATCTTTTGGTTGTCACAAAACGAGAAGGTCGTGGCGGTACACTACCACGTCGTCGGCGACCGAATCGCGTACCTCTATCAGTCGGGGATCGACCCTGATGAATTGGCGACGAGTCCTGGACGGTTGTTGTTTGCGCACGTGTTAACCCATGGCGTCAACAACGACTGGTCCGCCTATGATTTTCTCCGCGGGGACGAAAGCTACAAGGCTTGGTGGCGAGCGGAACCGAGGGTTTCGATACAAGTCCACGCGGTGGCTGCCAAGCGGTCGGCACAACTGCGATATGGTATGTGGTCGGCGGGCGAAACGCTGAAAGATTGGATGAAATCCGGTATGGAAATGACTGGCCTTCGCTAATCCCAGGGGAATGTGCACATGAACTTCGGCAAAAAACTACTCCTGGCCTCTTACTATCAATCGACGCTTCCCTATCGCTTGTGGCGAAATCGCCGCGCGGCGGCAGCGGGTATCGCTCCTATTCGCATCCTATTTTATCACCGAGTGGCCGACTTTTGTCCCAACCCTTGGTCCATGCCGTGGCACACGTTCCATGAACAGATCGAGTGGATTCGCCACAATTTTGAGATCATTACGTTGGCCGAAGCTCAACGTCGAATGTCGGAGCAGGACAGCCACAATGAAGCGGCGGTGATCACGTTCGACGACGGCTACGCCGATAACTGCGACGACGCCCTACCCTACTTGATCGACAACCAGATTCCCTTCACGTACTTTGTGACCACAAAACACATTCTCGAACAACTCCCCTTCCCTCACGACCTGGCTCGTGAAGAGCCGCTTTATCCCAACACGGTATCGCAGCTGAGAGAGCTCGTCGCAGCTGGGGTCGAGATCGGTGCCCACACCCGCAATCACGCGAATCTCGGTCGTCTCCACGACCCGGCTCGACTGCGCAGTGAAACGATTGAGGCGGCCCAAGAGATGGAACAAGCCATTGGGTGTCGGATGCGATACTTCGCCTTTCCGTTTGGTCAGGTTGAAAATCTAAATCGATCGGTTTTCACGTTGTTCCGCGAGGCCGGGTACGCTGGCGTTTGTTCGGCATACGGTGGTTACAACGTGCCGGGAGACGACCCGTTCCATCTGCGCCGACTGCACGGCGATCCGAATACCATGCGAATCAAGAACTGGATGACATACGACGAGCGAGTTGCCCGCCAGGCGCCGAGCTACGAATATCGGGAAACCACGACGGACTTGTCCGAGGAGTGCCTCGAGGAAGCGACCGCTTCATGAGCTACCAACCAACGACTCTGCTCGATGCCGACGCCGACGACGGCCCCTGCCTCGATCAACACGCTTGCGACCATGGCAATGGCCATGACGTGTCTTCGCATCACGGTGACGCACTGGCAAGCGGCATTGCCATATTACTGGTGATGACCGTTCTCCAACGGGGCATTGGGTTCGCTCGCAATATCCTCTTTTGCCGACTGTTGGAACCGGACGAACTCGGACGCTGGAACCTGGCATTCAACATGCTCGTGTTGGTTGCCCCGCTGATCGTATTGGGAATCCCGGGATCGTTTGGACGGTACGTCGAATACTATCGTCAACGAGGTCAATTGCGGATGTTCTTGCGCCGCACCGGCAAAGCAACGCTTGCCTTGGCGGCCTTGGGTTTGGGGATTCTTGTACTGATGCGTGACTCGCTGGAGTGGATGATCTTCGGCGATTCGCAATCGACGCTGATGGTATGGTCCCTGTTAGGGACGTTAGCCTTTGCGACGGCATTCAATTTTCTTACCGAGCTCCTTACGGCACTGAAGAAAATTCGCGTCGTATCGTTCATGCAATTTGCGAACAGCCTGGTTTTTGCCGCGATAGGACTGCTCCTTATTGGTGTCTGGCGACTCAGCACCGAGGG
>JAGQPD010000677.1 GCA_020426865.1 Planctomycetales bacterium | reverse complement strand
CGCATGCCACCGGAGAATTGATGCGGATATTGCTCGAATCGGTGCTGGGCGTCCGGAATTCCCACATGTTGCAGCATGCGGATGGATTTTTGCCGAGCGGCCTGGCGGGATAGTTGTTGATGGGCTTCGAGGACTTCGGTCAATTGCCGTCCGATTTTCAGGAACGGGTTCAGCGACGTCATTGGATCTTGGAAAATCATGGCGATACGATTGCCGCGAACGTCATGCATCTCCGCTTCGGTTAGCCGCAGCAGATCCCGACCGCCGAAGTGGACTTGGCCGGCGGGGAAGTATGCCGGAGGTTGGGGGATGAGTCGCATTACTGACATACACGTGACGGACTTGCCGGAACCGCTTTCACCTACGAGCCCCAATGTTTCGCCTCGCCGCAGCGAAAACGATACTCCGTCCACCGCCTTGACGATGCCGTCGTCGGTGCGAAAGTGAGTATGAAGATCACGAACTTCCAGCAGCATCTGGGTTTCGGACATGGTGACTAGCTCTTCATCTGCGGATCAAGGGCGTCACGAAGTCCGTCACCCAAGAAGTTTAAAGAAAACAACAATATGCCCAGCAGGGCACCGGGAAAGACCAACTCCCACCAGAACACGACCATATGCATGGCGCCATCGTTGATCAGGGAACCCAAGCTGGAGCCTGGTTCCTGAACGCCCAGCCCCAAGAAGGAGAGGAACGCTTCCTGCAGGATCATCGTGGGTACGGTGAGCGTGAAATAGACGATGATTGGTCCCAGGGTATTGGGGATCAAATGCCGGAAGACGATCCCCGTGCTTCCAACGCCTACGCTCTTGGCGGCGCGTACGAAATCTCGCTCCTTGAGACTCAGGACCTGGCCACGTACGATCCGGGCGGTCATCAACCAGCCCACCAATCCGAGTGCGACGAAGATGAGAAGAATCTGTCGACCGAAGATCGTTACCAGAACGATTACCAGGAACATGTAGGGCAAGGAATACAGGATATCGACGATTCGCATCATGATGGCATCGACCCGTCCTCCCGAGTAACCAGCAATTGCCCCGTAGATGGTCCCCACGGTGGCGGACACAGTTGCGGCCATTAGTCCGACCAGCAGACTGATGCGAGTGCCTTCGAGCGAACGAATCAGCAGGTCACGGCCGAAGTAGTCGGTGCCAAACCAGTGTTGCGATGACGGCGGTTGTGCCCCATATCGCAAATCTTGCTGATCGGAACGGTAACCCCAGGTCGTCTCGATAACGGCCGGGCCCAAACTCGACGCGCCGATCAGCAACAAAATGACGACGGCACTGACGACCGACATCCGGTTGCGACGCAATCGTTTCCAAGCGTCGTACCATAGCGACGTTCCCTCGACGAGTATCGTTGGATTGTCTTGCTTGTCGGGCATAAATCTAGTAAGCCTGCAACTGGTGCTGATGGGAAAGCCGAAACGACAGAATCGAATAGGGACGGTGGTTTCAGAGTACTCCGCTATTCATACCGCACACGAGGATCGAGCCAGCCGTAGGCCAGGTCGACGCCCGTATTGAGCAGTAGCAGGAAAACGGACTCGAGCACGACAATTCCCATGACCAACGAGTAATCGCGATTGACGGCGGCATCGACGAAGTAAGGGCCAATCCCGGGGACATTGAAAATCTTTTCTACGACAACACTGCCAACGAGCATGTGTGTGATGGCAGGACCAAGGTATGTCACAACGGGAAGTAGTCCGCCTTTGAGCATGTGTCGCCAGACAATAATCAGTTCGCTCAGACCCTTGGCTCGAGCGGTGCGGATGAAATCCGCACGCACAACTTCGAGCATCCCGCCGCGAGTCAATCGGGCGATGTATGCGGCATAAACCGTTCCCATGGTGATGCCGGGCAGGGCCAGGTGCTTAATCTGTCCCCAGCCACCGGAGGGTAAAATCAGCAGTGTGAGGGAAAAAACCAGCACGAGCAGTGGACCGAGGACAAAGGTTGGAATGCTAATGCCGACCATCGCCGCGGCCATCGCCGCGTAATCCCAGACGGTGTTCTGGCGAATCGCGCCCACAATCCCTGCGGTGATGCCGACCATCAACGCCCATAAGAGCGCGACGGTAGCGACGGCCAGCGTAACCGGAAAGCCGATGGAAATAATCTCGTTGACGCTACGCTGCGGGTACTTTGTCGATAGCCCAAAGTCACCTTGGCATAAGTGGGCCAAGTAGCGGACATATTGCTGGTGAAGGGGGAGGTTAAGCCCATACTGACTCTCGAACTCGGCACGGACCTCTGGTGGAATCGCGCGTTCCGAATTGAATGGCGAGCCCGGCGCAAGGCGCATGACAAAAAAGGAAACTGTGATGATGATCCACAACGTTGGAACCAGTTGCAACAGGCGTTTTCCGATGAAGCTCGCCATCTGATCTACTCCCTCGTCATGTCGACATCGCCCGTCTCGATCCACATCCACTTCCAAGGGTGGCGGTCCATGGGACTCCGATAATACCCGTGCAGGTAGGGCTTTACCATAGTTGGCCGAGTGTAGACATAGAGCGGGATGACCGGTTGGGCGTCGAGCATGAGTTGTTCAGCCGCACGCAGAGTTGCCATTCGCACGGTAGCGTCCCGACTGGCATTCGCATCACGAAGCAATTGGTCGTATTCGGCATTGGCCCAGTTGGAATGATTGTTGCCGGAGTGTGCCGAGAAGAGTTCGAGAAACGTAAACGGGTCGGCATAGTCGGCATTCCAACCCAGGCGGGCAATTTGGAAGTCGGTATCTGCGAGGCGTTTGAGGTAAACGTTCCATTCAAGGTTCTCGATTTGTATTTCAATTCCCAAATGTTTTTTCCACATCTGTTGAATGGCGACAGCGATTTGTTTGTGGGCATCTGTCGTATTGTAGATGAGAGAAATAGCAGGAAGCCCCTGGCCATTGGGATACCCGGCCGCGGCCAGTTGCCGCTTTGCTTCATCCGGGTCGAAGAGTGGCCGGCGGAGTGATTCGTAGCCGATGATCCCGTCGGGGACCAAATCCGCTGTCGGCAACTGGCCACCTCGCGCTACGTACTTTACGAGCGACTCGCGATCGATTGCCAGGCTTAACGCTCGCCGCAAGTGTACATTGTCCAATGGTGGGCGCTTCGTATTGACCCAATAAAAGTATGACGACAGATTCGGCTCGTTGTGGAAATCCTTGTACTTGGCGAGGTGATCGAGGAACTCGCTGGGAGGAGGCGTGTTGCGGCCGAGCCAATCGATTTCGCCGGTCTTATACATGTTTAGGCACGTGTTGTAATTCTCGATCATCATCAGTTTGACACGCTTGAGCCGGATTTGTGGCGCGAGCCAATAGCGGTCGTTGCGCTCAAAGATCCCGTACTGCCGGAATTTCCATTCTTTCAGTTGATACGCACCGTTGCTGACGATGTGCTCCGGACGCGTCCAAAGATCGGGATTCTTGCCTTGCTGCTGAAGTCGCTCCAGAACGTGACGCGGAACTGGCATGAAGGTATAGTACGAAAGCACGTGCAGGAAATATGGAATCGGATTCTCCAAGTGCACGGTAAGCGTTTGATCGTCTTCCGCGGCGACTCGTACCAGTGAATCGTCCGCGATTCGTACGGACAGAGGTGTTAGCAAATCGACGGAATACGAACGACCGGCCACCGATTCCACAATCGTTTGCCGAACCTGTTGGATATCCGCGTTGCCAGAAGCTTCGTCCGCAGACAGGAATAAGAACGCGCCAGGAGGATCGTCGGACGGGCGAATTTGGTCGATTCGTGCAGCAATGTCGCTGTCGGCAGATCTTTGTCGAAGGCATTCCGTGACGAAAGTACGCAACGCCTCGACGTCGACGTGCTTGGGAAGACCTTCGATTAATAGGGCGCGGCGATTGACCGCTTCGCCGTTTTTCAGCACGTACATCATACTGGCATATTTCGACGCCGTTTCCGGACGCAGGACGCGTTTCCACGACCACGCAAAATCCTCCGCTGTCAGCGGCCGGCCATCCGTCCATTGTGAAGGTCGCAAGTGAAACGTGTAACGCAATCCGTCCGGCGACACTTCCCAGCTTTCGGCAAGGTCCGGAACGGGC
>JAGQPD010000676.1 GCA_020426865.1 Planctomycetales bacterium | reverse complement strand
GTCACTGGTGTCACGTCATGGAGCATGAGAGCTTTGAAGACGCGGCGATTGCGGCTAAGCTGAACGAGCATTTTATCTGTATCAAGGTCGATCGCGAAGAGCGGCCTGATTTGGACAGCATCTACATGATGGCGGTGCAGATGATGACCGGACGCGGCGGGTGGCCGATGTCGGTCTTTTTAACTCCAGATTTGCAGCCGTTTTTTGGCGGTACGTATTGGCCGCCGCGGGCACGCATGGGAATGCCGGGATTTGAGCAAGTGATCAGCGCCGTGAAGGATGCCTGGGAGAACCGACGCGATCAGGCCATCACGCAAGCGGCGGCATTGACCGAGCGCATCCAGCAGATGAGCTCACAAGCCACGGGTGACGGATTCACGCTAGCCTCGGCGACGTTGCTGCACGACGCAGAAGCGAAGCTCGAGCAACTGTTCGACGGAACCTACGGCGGCTTCGGTCAGGCTCCGAAGTTTCCGCATGCGATGGACCTGCAGGTGCTGCTGAGAATCTGGCGGCGAAAGCGGCGGCCTGAGATTCTGCATATGGTACAGCTGACACTCGACAAAATGTCACAAGGCGGAATCTACGATCATTTGGGAGGCGGCTTCGCTCGTTACAGTGTCGACCAGCAGTGGCTCGTACCGCATTTCGAAAAGATGTTGTACGACAATGCGCTGCTCACATTGGCCTACCTGGAAGCGTTTCAGGCCACCGGCGAACCCCGCTACGCGCAAACCGTGCGGGAGACGCTCGACTATGTGCTTCGTGATTTAACCGATCCGCACGGCGGCTTCCATAGCACGGAGGACGCTGACAGTGAAGGAGAGGAAGGGAAGTTCTACGTATGGAGCCGCCAAGAGATTATTGATGTGCTCAATGATGATCAACTCGCCGAGCGTTTCTGCTACATCTACGACGTGACGGAGCAGGGAAACTTTGAAGGTCACAATATCCTGAATCTACCCAAGTCGCTGGAACAAGCTGCCGCCGCGAAAGGTTGGGACCCGATTGAACTCGCCTCGCAAATGAAGGCCGCCAAACAAAAGCTGTTCGCCGTCCGCTCACGTCGCGTACGACCAGGTAAAGACGACAAGATACTGGTCAATTGGAACGGTCTAATGATCGACGCAATGTCGCGAGCCGCGGCGATCCTCGACGAGCAGCGTTATATGAACGCAGCGAGGCTCGCTGCCGAGTTCATCTGCGACAACATGAAACAGTCGAACGGACAGTTGCTCCACTGCTGGCGAAACGGCCAGGCCAGATTCCAAGCCTATCTAGATGACTACGCATGCTTAGCCAATGGGCTGGTATCGCTTTATGAAGCCTCATTCGAAGAACGCTGGATCGATGAAGCTCACCAACTGATCGAAACGATCCGTCGCCACTTCGCCGATCGCGACGGACGGGGATTCTACTATACATCGGACGACCACGAGCAATTAATCGCTCGCACAAAAGACATTTACGACAGCTCGGTCCCCAGCGGAAACGCGATGGCGGCAACCGTGCTCCTCCGTCTGGGTACGCTCTGCGGCCGCGCCGACTTTCTCGAAGCAGCACGTGGTGTTCTCGACCTGGCCGCTCCGATCATGGAACAATCACCGACAGCGGCCGGCCAGATGTTTATTGCACTGGACATGGTAACGGGTCCCACCTGGGAATTGATTCTTGTCGGCTCGGACCAGAACGACGACGTGTCGGCCGTGCTCAGGGATCTGCATCAACGCTTTATCCCAAATCGCGTCTTGGCGTACCGTCCCGACGCCGACCAGCCGGACGGATCCAACGAGCTCGATGCCATATTCGTGGGGCGCGAAGCCGTCGACGGGCGGCTGTCGGCCTATATCTGTCGCCAATTCAGTTGCAGTCGCCCGGCGGTTGGATCGGATGCGATCCAGCGTTCATGGGAACGAATTGCCCAGTCCGAAGAGTAGCCAGTCCGAAGAGTAGCCACGCTTCGTCCCCTCCGCTCTCACACTACGTTGACGGCGTCTTGGCATGGCCGGCCCACAATTAATGGACATGCGACGTTTAGTCTCCAATACTCTCATTCGCACACCGTGGCGAATTGTGTTACACTGAAGACCTCATCGAGCGAGACCCTACAAAACAAGCCGAATCACTTGACTTTTGACTTGAGGAGCCGCGGCATCTTTCTCTTTGATGTATGGTATGGTCCAGCGGTTTTTGCCGAACTACCCTCTGTCCGCGTTAGGC
>JAGQPD010000675.1 GCA_020426865.1 Planctomycetales bacterium | reverse complement strand
GCAGGAAGATGGGGGCAGGAAGATGTAGGAGGAGGATTGCGCAGGAAGATGGGGAGGTTACGAAGTGAACTCCGTGTATTCTTGTTCGTCGCGAATCAGCTGTAAATTGGGCACTTCAGATTCGTCGACGTATTCGTAGACATACTCATATTCGTCATCGTCCTCCCCTAAAACACCGTCTTCGCCGACGATTTCGAATTCATATTCGTCGTATTCGACACTTACAGGGACTTCGTGCGGCACAGGTACTTCGGTGGGTGTCGCGGCGATGGGGGCAGTAGCGGGCAGTTCAAAATCGTCGACCACTACCTTCTTGGTTTTGCGCTTCTTGGGAAGCTTGGGTCTGGCGACTTCCTTGATCGGTCTTGGTGCTGGATCCGGTTCGGTAACGACGTCGGGATTTTGCGGAGCGACCAGAGGAATTGGTTTGGGTGTTGCCAAGGAAATAGGTTCGTCAACCACGCCGTCATGTCGCGGTATCTCTCGGACGAGCACATCGAGATCGTGGAAGACGTTCATGATATGTTCGTGGCAGGTGAAGAAGATGATCTGATGGCCACGCAATGAATAGTCGCGCAGCAGTTTCGCGGCAGCTTTCGTTCTTGGTAGATCAAAATTCACTAACACATCATCGAGGATCAATGGCAATTGGAGCCCTCGACGAGAATAATCGGAAGCTAATGCTAGTCGCAGGCCGAGGAAAACCTGTTCGCGAGTTCCGCGGCTGAGGACGTCCACCGATAAGGTTTTTCCATCGTGATCATCGACGTACAACACGTCTTCGCTGAGTGGTGTCCAGATGCGGACATATCGATTACTTGTCAATTCCGCCAAATACTCGGAGGCCTCTTTGAGTGTATCTGGTTGGCGGTCTCGCTCATACCGTTTATAAACCGATTCCAACATCGAGGTGATCGCACTGATCGACTTCCATTGATCCAAACCGTCGCGTAATTTTTGCTCGGCCATCGACGCCGATAGTTGAGCCTCGGCCAACTGTCGACTATTCGCTAACGTCTGCGATTCTTGCAGCAACCGACCGCGTCGATCGATCAGTTCTTTTAACCGTACGTCGCGTCCTTGCATTTCCTGTTGTGCCTGTTGCAGTCGCGACGCGTTGTCTTCTTTCAACTGAGCCCCCAACTGCTGCTCGATTTCGTCCTGGTTGACGCGCAAGCCGGTGATGTCTTGAATTTCTCGCAGCGTATCGTCTCGCAGACCCGTCAATTCGAGTGCCTGATTCCGGCGGTCCAACATCCGTTTCAAGTCGTGTTCGTCTTCGGCGCCGCTGGACGCGATAATCGACAACCGTTTTGCATGCAATTGATGAATGCCTTTTGAGATTTTCTCGTATTCGCGTCGTAGTTGTCGCGATTGACCGCGCAATGACTCGCGACGCTCGGTATTCTTGTTATGACGCTTCATCCCGTCAGCCAGCTGATCAACAATCTTCAGCGGCGATTCGTCGATGGACTTCAACAGCGATTGCGTGGCGATTTCCGTCAGTTGGCTAGTTACCGATTGCAGGTCGCGTTGAGCTCTCTCCAAATCATTCTGGATTTCCTGTCGCTGTTTCTCTAGCAGTCGCACGTTTCCGGTTTTGCCGATCAACTCCTTGAATTGCGGTGGTGTGAGCTTGGAGGATAGCCCCAGCGAACGCAATGTCGATTGCCAGAGACGCTGGCTTTCCGTCAATGTCGCCGCGGCTTGAATTGCCAATTTTTCTGCGTCTTCGGCGCGCTTGAGTGTTTCCCGGCGGCGGGAATCCAATGGCAGCAGTTCCTCGAGATTGCCGAGTTTGGTTTCGGTGTCACGGAGACGATCGGCGAGTGAGCCGTTACCTGGCGGCAGCGCACCTTCCAGGTCCTCTCGTTCGGACGCCAGTTCCTGGTGTTGCTTTGTCAGCATGCCGAATTGTCGGTCTGTTTCGTCGAGTTCATCGACCGAGCCGATCTCCATCAGATGTTTCATCAGGATTGTGGCACCGACGCCGGCAGCGCCGACCAGCACCATCAGCCAACGGACGTTGTCGCGAAAACCAAAATAGCCGCCGAAAAGTCCGCAGATTGCCAGCATGACACCGGCGGTAAAAAACATCCCCAGCGTCGTTAACGTCCGTGGTGGCAACAGCTGGTCTTCCAGGAGTTCCGCTCGACGCAGGTTGACATCATCCAACCGATCTTCCATCGTCGCCAGATTTTCATCAACTTGGGCCCTGCGCCGCAGGGCCGCCGCAAGTGCTCCCGTCTTTTCGACTTCGGCTACCAAGCTCCACTTGTCGTCGATGCGTCGCAGAGAACTGTCACCATTAAGCAGTTGTTTGATGCGTTTCTGCACTGATTCGGCTTCTTCACGCAGCTCCGTAGCTTGCCGCTTGGCCTCGGTGACCCGTTGGCGGTCTTCCTTCATTCGTTTGACTGGGCCACGCAGTTTGGAAATCATCTTGCGTGTGATCCGCAAGGGAGCTCCCGGGCGAAACCCGTCGGTGATTCCCAGGCGTTCCTGTTCGGTGCGGATTTCGAGGTCGATTTCTTCCAATTGCCCTTCCAGTCGCCGAACCTGTCCTTCAAGCGAGGCGATCCAGTTTCGCTGATCGACCAATGCTCGAATCCGGGCCGCATTCTTCGCCAACTCTTCTTCCAGCGGAAGCTTGGCTGCCTCTTCTCGCAATTGATTGCGTTGCGTCTTTAAGTCTTCGAGCTGTGCTTTTTTCTGTTCGATTTTCTGGTTCAGATCGGCCAGACGTTCGAGGGCGTCGGCGGGAAGTTCTTCTACATCCCCAAGTGCGATCAGTTCGTTGTTGTATTGTCGCCACAATTCCCATTTCGGTTGCACTTGTATGGCAACCTCTGCCAGTCTGGCTTGGCGTCGTAGTTCATCCCGATTGCCTTCCAGCTTGGCGATCTCTTCGTCCAAGCGAACTATTTCGCCTTGGACCTCTGCCCACCGGTCGGCATGCTCTGCCATGCGTTCCACTTCGTTATCCAAGGAGGTTCGCTTTTGCAGCAGTCGCATGACCAGGCCGTTGCCATCGTCCTCCGTTAATAGTCGCATCCGGGTGGTACGCAACGATCGCATCACATCGACAAGCGACACGCGGTCGGTACCCGATGCAAGGCTGTAGAGTCGTTCGGCCGCTTCGGTGGCGTTGAGGGTCCCGAGCTGCTGAAGTTCGGTCAAGCCGACGGCGAAGACATTGTTGAATATCGGTTCATCGACGGCGCCCAGCACCGACTGCAAGCGAGAGCTGTTTCCGGTGCGGCCACTGCGCGAATGGACTTGCAATGCTCCCGGGTTACGAAACGGTGCGGCGGCGTCGGTGTGGCGGGATAGCAAGAAATGGCCATCATGGGAGGCGACCGATAATGTGCCTCCGGCGGGACCACTTCGATCGACAGGCGGTAGGTAACGCTGGTTCGTATCGCGATGGTATCCATACAATACGCTGCGCATGAACTGCATCAGCGTACTCTTGCCCGCTTCATTCGGTCCGTAGAAGACGGTCATCCCTTCCGGCAGTCCCTGGATTTCCAGGTCGTGCCAGACGCCGAAATTGTCGATTTTTACGCCGCTGATTCTCACGCCTATCACTCCTCACTCGCCCCCGTGGCCGCTGAACCACGCAACCACGACATCTCAGATGCTTCATCAGACAGGATTCTGTCTCCGCGAAGTATGTCGACGCCCAGTACCGCGACACGCCGCAATAGCCGTTGGCGTTCGCCCGGATCCGTGACTCGCAATGCCTCTCGCAGTGAACCTTCCAACGGCATGCCTTCTGCCCAGGTCGTCAAGTCGATAGGGGCGGTGTCATCTGTTTGGTAACTTTGGATCATACGTAACAAATCACCCAGGATCGTTTCCTCTTGATACCAACCCGCGGGGAGGACCGCTGGCGGTTCGGCTCGAAAACAAACCGACCATAACCCGGGTGTCGATTGGCCAAAGTCGGCACGTACCGACTTAAGGACTTCCATTGCCAGTCCCTGTTCCCGTAACTGAGCAGCTAACTCGTCGCTTTTTGTATCCTTCAATTGATCGCCGTCGAACACTGACCAACTAACCAACAACTGTCGCCCCGAAGCACCGTCGAGTAACCGGCGGCTGCGCACTCGCATTTCGCGCAGTAACCATTCCTTGTCTGCATCATCGTCCAGTGTGAATTGCTCGTCGTACCATCGTGCCACGTCCGTGTGGATCGTGCGAAGCGTTGCACCTCCGGATTTATCGACGTCCACGAGCGTGCAACCGTGTGGTCCTACATCCGTCGGCTCACGGCCCTGCGGCGTGCCACTGTAATGGGCCTTGCCATGAGCTCCCTTGATGGTTTGCGGCTGATGACGTCCGCCTAATGCCCAGTAGTCAACTGATGTGTCATTCAGCTGCTTGCCAGAAAAGTCACCGTGCAGCATCGCAATGCCAAAAACCGGTTCCTCCGTCGCTGGGATGGCCAAGTCGGAGAATCTTTCGTCGGGACTCCATGCCCTGCCGGTGATCCGAGCAAGCAACGTCTCGCCGCGACGGTGCCAATGGTGTTGAGGACGAAGCTGATCGATGAGTGTGACGTTGGCCGGTAGTGGTACCGCGCCTGGCCACATCCGCGTCATTTCTTGCTCGCCCCCGGACCAATAGACCGCGATCCCTTCTTTCTCCAGCCGTAAGAATTGATTGTGCAGGAAGGAAAGCGCACGTGGACCACCGCGACCCACGTGCACAAGGTCGCCGGTCAAGCAGACAAAGTCCACTCGTTCAGCAACCGCTGCCTCAAAGACTCGCTCCGCCGCCGAGATCGCCGCATCCAAGAATAATTCGTGCAAATGACGGGGGACCTCCGTCACACCATGCAACGGCTGTTCCAGATGGAAATCGCTGGAATGGATAAATCGAAATGCCGTTCCCGCCATGTGTCCCTCCCTGGATACCCGAAATTCCGGTCCCCGTCGACTTAACCAACCCGTCGACCGGTACCCCCACAGGCCGCGCAGCACAGAACGCCATGTACCGTTGGAGTCCTCTTTGCGTAGCGATTCTATCCGCAAGCGACGATTGCACCAACGTCGATTTGCTATCGCCGCAGGCGTTGAGTCTCTCACCAGGCGACGCTAGCAGCTAGCGGTGCTGTTGGGTTTATTCCGGCAACCAAGGACGGTCGGTTGACCCGCACAATCGGCACGCTAGCAGCTTTCGGCTTTGCGGGGAGGGAAAAATTGATGGAAGATTCATGTTATTTGGGCTTCCGGTCGATCGAATTCCATTTAGTATGGCATGTTCGCAATATTTTTGGGGCCGCCACAGTGGGTTGGCCGAACGTAACTCGTTTTCGGAAAAAGGGGAAAACATGCACACCTGCGACACCAATCGGGAGGACACAGAAAACAATCGCCGCGTAGACCTGACGGTCACGTACGAGGCCGTCGGGGACACGATTCGTGTCAAGAACATTACCCCGACCCGCGTTACGTTTTTGTGCCCGCAGTCCCGTCAGCCGTTGCGGACGATCCACGTTCACCGCGAAATTCCGCGTTCATTCCTGGTTCGGCAGTTGAACGACCGCGGTTGCCTGGAGGGGTTGGAAGCGGATCTGTTCGCTCAGCACGCGTCGATCGCCTAGCGCGGCGGCTGGACGGACGCGGCGTACCCGGTGCGATTGGAAATCGCCGGATGGCATGCAGCATATGTGAAAGGTGGACGACAGAAAAGGCCGGATCGCGGTGGCGACCCGGCCTTTTTCCGTTGAGCGACCCACGCAGTCGCTCCCACAGCCTGGGGATGCTTCACTTAGGGAATGAGCAGCGTTGCGGTCGTTGGGACGGGGTAAGTCGATACGCTGGTACGGTAGTAAGTGACACCGGTGGTGGGTACGATGACCGGGGTGCCATCGAGCCGATAGGTATAGCCAACGCGGCTGGGGGCGTAGTTATAGGTTACGGGCACGACCTGGACGTGACGTACGGGGGGATTCACGTAGACAACGCGTGGGGCCGTGATGGCGGCCACAGTGCGAGCGACGGGGCGCGGCCAGTAGACGGGGTGAGCGGCTTGGGCCATGTTTGTCAGGCCGAGTGCCAGCGCGAAGACGGTCGAGGCTACCAATGTTGCGGTTTTCATGGCGCGTTCCTTGTGAAAAAATGTGAGAAACCAGGTAAGCGACGTGGCTTTCCATTTGCGTGGGAGGTTTGTCGTCTACCAAGAGCATTGCCGAATACACGGCGAGGCGGCCAACAACGATCGAAGCAATTTGGCGGCAGGATATGACCGATAGTATCGAGATCAAACCGAGTGGACCGTTGCGGGCGCGAGTTCAGCCGCCAGGTTCGAAGAGCATCACGAACCGAGCGCTGGTATGTGCCGCCTTGGCCGAGGGCGTCTCGACACTCGAAGGTGCCCTGGACAGCGAAGACACGCAGGTGATGATTGACTCTTTGCGGCAATTGGGAATTGCCGTCGACGCCGATTTGCAAGCATCTCGTCTCGTTGTTCACGGCTGCGGCGGGCGGTTGCCCATGTCGGAGGCGGATTTGTATGTCGCCAACAGTGGCACGACGATTCGGTTCCTGACGGCGATGGTCGCCCTCGGGCACGGGACCTATCGGTTGGACGGAGTGCCGCGGATGCGACAGCGTCCGATCGCGGATTTGCTGCAGACATTGACGACGTTGGGAGCCAGCGCGCGAAGTGAAACCGGAAATGACTGCCCCCCCGTGGTCATCGAAACGTCAGGACTGGTTGGCGGCAAGGCGACCGTCGCTGGCAATATCTCCAGCCAATTTCTCAGTGGACTTTTGATGGCTGCGCCATACGCGGCACGGCCTGTTGAACTGGTTGTCGAGGGAACGCTCGTCTCGGTCCCTTACGTGGCCATGACGTTGCGAGTGATGGAGTCCTTCGGAGTATCGGTAGGTCATGAAAACTATCGCACGTTTTGCGTTGGCTCACCGCAACACTATCGAGGGATTCGCTATCGAATTGAGCCCGATGCGTCGGCGGCCAGCTACTTTTGGGCCGCGGCTGCGGTGACTGGCGGTTCCGTCACCGTTGTTGGGCTATCCAAACAGGCGTTACAAGGGGACGTGCGATTCTGCGAATGCCTGGCGCAGATGGGATGCCGAATTGAATACGACACCGATTCCATTACCGTTCACGGAGGGTCCCTACGCGGCGTCGATGTCAAGATGAATGACATTAGTGACACGGTGCAGACGTTGGCCGTTGTGGCACTGTTCGCCGACGGGCCCACAGCTATTCGTGATGTGGCGCATATTCGTCATAAAGAAACGGACCGCATCGGTGATTTGGCTCGCGAACTTCGCAAGCTCGGTGCCCATGTCGATGAAAATGACGACGGCTTGATTATCGTGCCCGGGAAGCTACGTGCGGCGGCCATCGATACTTACCGGGACCATCGGATGGCCATGAGTTTTGCCATCGCGGGCCTGCACATCCCGGGAATCCAAATCCGCGATCCCGCATGCACCAGCAAAACGTATCCTCGATTCTTTGAGGATCTTGCCAGTCTACATGCTCGCTAGGCGACGTGTCCGATCGATGATCCGCATGATCAATGACGTGCACACGACTAAAATCGCAGTGCTTGGTCGGCCGAGGAGGCTCCTTGCACGCGGTCGTCGGCCCGACCGACCGACTCCAACAGCATTTCGGCACGACGTAAAACGTCGGCGCCCGAACCATTACTGCAGCATGGACCACTGTCGGGGTCACAGGCGGTGAATTCGCCCCGGCAATGCATGCACGTAACCTCGCGACCCAAGTACTGGACCCGCACCTGCAACGTCCGACCACATATCGGACATTCTTGAATGTAATAAGTTGGCGATGGCATGACGGTTTATCCTTCTACCGAGCGTACCAAGTTTGGTAAACATGCGAGTCGAATTATACCGGTCTGCCAACTGTCTGCCAAGTTACTATCTAGTTATTTCGGGGGGCGTGATCGTGAAGAGCGAGGAATGTTGTGCCTAATTGCCCAGTTTTTCCGGATTCGGGGGTGAAATTGACAGGATTTGTTGGTTGATGGGCGAGCGAGCAGCCGGGGTTTTGGGATTTTTTTTAGTTCTGATGGGGGATTTGCCTAGAATGGGTCGTACGACGGCGGGGGCTATATAAGCCGAAGGAGTTGTGGGGTGCGGGGAGAAAAGAGCAGGGAAAAAAGCGAATGGTCCAGCGCGCGTGGGTAGTTGGCATTGTCACGTTTTGGGTGCTGTCGATGGGATGGTTGACGGCGACCAAGATTGCCCCATTATTTCGGCGTGGGGACCAGCCGATCCAGCAGGTTTTTCGGCCGGACGAGGAGCCGAGTCCGGTAGCGATGCGTTGGCGCGTGGAGTATCGCGAGCGGGTGGTGGGATGGGCCGAGACGACGGTGGTGCGGCATGACGATCTGACGGGCGCGGTACAGAGCGTGGTCACATTCCGCGAGTTGCCGTTGAAGGACGTGGCCAGTGACTTGTTTGGCGCATTGAGCATGTTGTTGCAAGCGGCTGGCGAATTAGAGAACCTGCAGGCGTCGCTGGTGGTCAACACTCAAATGAGGTTCGATGCCGAGGGGCAGCTAACGCGTTTCAACACACACGTGCACGTTGCCGACATGACGAATCTGCTCGAGCTCAATGGCCACGTAAGAGACAATATCTTACAATTGGTTGCTTTTCTTAATACTCCGCGCTCGCTAAGGGAGGACGGGGAGTCGTCTGGTCGCCGCGAACTTGTCCGCCGCG
>JAGQPD010000674.1 GCA_020426865.1 Planctomycetales bacterium | reverse complement strand
ATTGAACGTCGCCAGATCGGTGGCATCCATTGGTGCCGTGGCGGCATTGAGGATCCCGTAGCCCACTTGTGAATGTTCATACCATGTCAAGCGATCTCCCAACAGGCTTCGTCCCAACAAAAAATGATCGGCTCGCGGCAACCATTCGGTCTGTGTGAAGAAGTCGTTCACCTGGCCGTCTACCACGACACTCCACGATCCGTTGCCGACCAGTTGCTTGAGTTCAAGGCCGGTCGTCTGGTCTTTCCACTGATCCCATTCCAGTTCATAGAATTGCTCCAAGAAATTGCGATCGGAGATGTAACCGAGCTCGCCAGTAAACTGTATCCCATTGAGAAATCGCTGGCGATGCTGCCAGAAGACACGACCTCGAAAATCTTTTTCTGGGATCAAATCACGCCGCGTCCGTCCGAGGAAATCGAGCCCGTTATCGTTGATCCCCCAGGCATCGAAGAAGCCGTCGGTTGGTCCGGGCAACTGCAGGACGCGGTCCGTGTGGTATTCCAATTGACTACCAAAACCAACACCCCGTTCGCTCAGGTAGTCAAGCGAGCCGCTCCAATCCCAATTCGAAACGCCGCCCAATCCGAGTAACTGCTTGAGATCCCAATCGGTCGAGATCTGGGTACCGAAAACACGGTCGTTCCCTACGTTAATGTTGTTCAGATAAAAGCTCGGCTTGGTGAGGTCCGTGCGAATGGAAGGCCAGGAAAAAATGGGGACTCCACCAACAAATACGGAATTGCCGCGGCTCGTCGCCAGATACCGGTGACCTTGCAACAGTTGTCCCGACGTGGGGTCGGCAACCAGCTGACCGGAGGTGGGGTCGACCTGATCGTACGGAATATCCTCAAATGACATTTCATCGGATTGAATCCAGTACCGTGGGACCCCCAAGCGACTGGTCGTTAGTGCCGCGCCGCTGGCAGTATAGCGATATCGGTCAACTTGCTGGAGGACATCGGCCTTTAGTCGAGCCACACCCTGGATAACGTTGGGTACCGGTGTGAACAGCTCCGCCTGCAGCACCACCCCTCGTTGCTGCTGGACGTTGTAATACATGCTTTGGGCATGAATAAATCGCTCGCCTTGTCGAAAGACGATATTGCCCTCCATGTAGAATTCGACCGGCAACGACGCCATCGACACGCCGTCGCCAAACACGGATGGGGACGGAGTCCATATCACAAGCCGATCGGTCGCGATATCGATTGTCTCTTCGGGGCGAGCATATTCGATCAGGATCCGGACACCTGAATCGATGATCGTGATCTGTTCGCGACCGTCAGGACTGGGAAACGACGGCGACTGAAGCCGGACGCTGCTGCGCGGGAGGATCTTGATGCTGCGCGGTGCCCCCAGCCCAGCCAGGCCAGTAAATGGCCCCGGCACCGCAAGCGGCACGCCGGTTGGAGCAACCGATGGCGGCGCCCCCAGCGGAAGTGGCGCGCCCAGTGGGGGCGGAGGTGCGATGGCGTCTTGGCCGATCGCTACCAATGGTGAGAGCAAGATAAGCGTCAGGCACATGGCGAGCAACCGCCGTGCGCCAAGTCGCGAAAGCGGCTGCGAGCCGCTTGGCCGTGTCGGATGAAAATGCGCAGTGCGACCCCGGTTGCGCGGCCGAGAACCAGCGCGCACGTCGTAAACGCGGCAGCAATGGTGTACCCTGCGACTCAGAATGGTTCCATCCGTATCCGTGTGGCTCACAATCCGTTGCGAGCGACTTCGTCGTAACTCGAACGAGGAAAAGCTCTTCTGGCGGGCAATCGCCGCACCGAAACCGGGCGGATTATAGGAGCCTCCCCGACACCCCGCAAGAGAATTTACCGAAGCTAGCAGTGCTGGGACACATAGCTCCAGACGACCCGCCGGCGCCCGAGCCACACCCCGCCACCAGAACTCGGGCCGGCGCGCCATTAGACTGCGGCGTCGGCGGAGCGTTTCGCGCCGTACCGATCATGCCGACCGGCAAAAGGAAAAACCGTTTGGAGGATGCGCCAGCCGCATTCAATGCAACCCGGATCGCTCTGCCGTGTCCTAACGCATGGGCGTTCGTGGCCGCTTTGGCCATTGCTGAGGCGAGGGATGGCGCCGGGGACACGGCCGGGGCTATGTGCGCTGTACGTGTTCCCGTAACAGTTGGTCGACTGTTACGCTTTGAGGATGAAAGCTATAAAGCAATAAGGGTGGAGTCAGCCGGCGGGGTCGTTAGGAAACAGTATGGCGTTTTGGTTCTTGGAACTCTTGTCGATCTTCAGCACTTGCTTGGTGGCTGGCATCGCGAGTATGCTCGTCCGGCGGCGATGGATTCTGTTGATTGCGGCGACGTTATTGGGCGTAGCGGCGGTCTATCCGGCCAGTCGACTGCAATTCGACCGATCGATCGAGAGCATGTTTTCGCAGGACGACCCGCTCCTTGTTCCGTATCGCACCATGCAGCGAGTCTTCGGGGGCAATGAGTTTATCTTGGCCGTCTACGACGATCCGCAGCTATTTGACCCCAGCGGCGACGGGATCGCTCGGTTGAGCCAGATTCGTGAAAAGCTATTGCAGGTACCAGGTATTGCTGGAGTGCTGAGCATCGATCGACCGCTGGATAGCAATTTTATCACCGACGACAACGCTTGGACCGACGGTGTGCGAAAGTTGTTTGAAGGATACACCCACGGAGCGGACGGGCGTACCGCCGCATTAGCTTGTATGCTAGCTCCCACAGGGAAAGCGAGTGTCTCTCGATCGCAGACGATTGCGGCATTACGGCAGCAGATGGAGAATCTGCCAGACGGCCTTGAAGCCGGAACGATCACCGGCGAGCCGGTAATGCTGGCCGACGGCATTCATTATATCGAAAGCGATGGACACACACTGGGAATCGTCTCCACCCTGCTGTTGGCCGGGACGATCCTGTTGATGTTCCGCAGTCCGCGCTGGGTGCTTATTGCCATTTTTGTGGTACAGCTGTCGGTCTTGGGAACAAAGGCATCCTTGCAGCTGCTGGGGATGCGATTGAGCCTGGTTAGCTCGATCTTGACGGCAGTTGTTACGGTGATCGGCATCGCGACGGTGATCCATATATTGGTGCGATACCGTGCACGACTTGAACAGGGAAGGTCGTCATTTGAGGCGATGGAAGGGGCATTACGGCAACTGCTGGCGCCGATTTTCTGGGCGTGTATCACGGATGCAGTCGGCTTCGCTTCGCTCTGCTTTTCGCGAGTGGGGCCGGTTCGCGATTTCGGCCTGATGATGTCACTGGGTTCGATGATGGTTTTTGTGGCGACGATTGTCGTGGTCCCCGGCATGGCATTGTTAGGAACGTCGACTCTCCCGACGGCGACACGTGGCCAGCACGGACAGATCGCAACCTGGCTCTTGAAAATGTCCTATGCGATTGAACGATACCCCTATCGCGTGTCGCTCGCGGTCGCTGGGCTGTTGTGTTTTACTGCGATGGGAACCATCTGGCTGGATGTGGAAACCGATTTCACCAGCAATTTTCGTAGTGACTCGACGATCGTTCGAGCGTATGACCTGGTCGAGCAAAAACTGGGTGGTGCCGGCGTCTTTGATATCATCATTCCGGCCGACGCGCCCCTTTCCTGGGAGTTTCTCACCGATGTGAGGACGCTCGAAGAGCGTCTGCAGACGGAAGTCACGGTGCGCGACGAAGCCGGAGCATCGGTGCCGGGTCTTACGAAAATCCTGAGCTTATCGACAGCGGTGCGAGCTACCGCGCCGGTCGATCCGGCGAGTATTCCCCTGCCAAGCATGCGACGATTGGCGGTAAAGACCGTACTGGCGAAAATGCGGGAGCGCTTACCGGAATTCTACGCAGCCTTGGACGGCGACGATCCGGCTTTCCAAGCCAATGCGACACCGATTTGTCATCAACATTATTTTCGAGTGATGTTGCGAACTCGCGAACGACAGGGCGCCGATCGCAAGCGTGCCGTAATCCAAGACGTGACTCAGATTGCAAAAGAAGAATTCCCAGACGCTCAGGTGACCGGTTATTTCGTATTGTTTACCGAATTAATCAACAGTCTACTGCGCGACCAATGGCGGACATTCACGATTGCCATCTTCGGTGTCGGTGGTGCGATCGCCCTGGCGACTCGCAGTTTGCGGCTCGCTCTGGCAGCGCTAGTGCCGAACACGTTGCCAATCTTCGGTGTGCTGGGATTGCTGGGATGGCTGGGGTTGCGGATGAACATGGGAGCAGTGATGATTGCCGCGGTCTCGCTGGGATTGTCGATCGACGGATCGATCCATTTTCTCGCCGCGTTTCAACGTCAACGCAGAAATGGACGAACCGTACCAGAGGCGCTACACGATGTGCAGCAATCGGTCGGGCCCGCGGTCGTCTTGGCGACAATCGCGCTGATCGCCGGGTTCGGCGTGATGTGCACGAGCCGGTTCATACCGACGGTCTACTTCGGCATGTTGGTAAGCGCGTCGATGATTGGCGGCCTGATCGGAAACCTCGTGGCCTTACCGCTGCTGATACGAATGCTCGTTAGCGAAACGATAGCTGACCAATGTCAAAACAAGAACTAATGCACCGCCGGTGTGGTTCTACAACAATTCATTCCATCGGATCGAAAAACCGGGCAGGACGACCGACGACGCGACGTCGTCTTCGAGCACAAGATTCGTCTTGGCGTAGCCACTCTCAGATGGTTCCGAGCAGATGTGAATGCAGCGTTCTTGCGGATCGACAATCCAATACTCAGGAATCAAGGCTTCGGCGTAGTCGCGAGGCTTTTCTTCTAAGTCACGTTTGCGACTCTCTGGATCAGAACTCACAATCTCCATCACTAAGTCGGCACCCTCAAAATAGTCATCACCAGCCCGATGCAGGTTCGCCGAACTCATAAACACGATGTCTGGCTCACGGAATTTGTCGGGCCGAATTCGGACTCGCAGCGGTGCGGGCAAGGCCATCCCTTTATTGTCGCGTTGCACAAATACCCTGAGTGCGTCCAGAAGTGCCATTAATAACACTTGATGGGATTTCGTGGGCATAGGTAGAAACTCGACTTTGCCGTCCGTGAATTCAATTAACCGACTGATGGAATTCGTCAACGCAAGGTAGCCAACCTCGGTCCACATCCCCTGAGGCGGATAGAGCGTCGCAATTTCCCATACCGGTTGCGGTCCCGGTGCGTGGGGGGTCGTGTTCTCGCTGCGTGACGTCGACATCCTTCAATCCTGCATAGCGTACAAAAGAACATTAATCCCGATTTTGGCGGCGTCTTCGCGGATGTAGCCTTTGCACATCACAGGTGCGGCACTTTCCAGGCTACAACTGATATCCCACGGCGAAAACAGAGCCACGTAGTGCCCATCGATTTCGATCCCCTCCAGGACGGGGGTTGTCTTTTCCAACCGCGCTTTCAGCGGATCGTCATCGGCCGCGCGTAACTGCGGATCACGGATAGTGACCGTCGTAAGGTCATAGCCACCGAATCGTCGTGAGAACATCGGATGTCCGGGGGGAACGCGCTGCCACACACTGCCTGGCACCGCCAGGGAGACCTGTTGCCGAAAGGATTCGGCGAATTCCGCGCTGGCACAGATCGCATCGCCGAATACGACTCCTCCGTTTTTGATGAACTCGGCCAGCCCTTGTCGTTCAGCGGCGGTCCATTCAAATTTCCGCCGACCATGAATAAAGGCCAAGGGAAAATCGGCCAGTGCCGGGTCAGTCAACGACAGCAGCCGGCGTTGATCGCTGACATCCAGATCCAGTTGCTTACCAGCGACTCGCAGCAAATTGAGCAGCGCCTTGGGCGCTTCGTCGCTGCCGCCGCCGTGCTGCAACTTGGCCACGTGCAGTGCGCCTCGGTTAAGCGGTCGCGCATTGCCTTCGCTTTGCAGCACAATCGGCACGTCCAGCTTATCGCGCAATTGCCGGTTCGTCGCATATGCCATAACATTGGCACCGATTCCCAGCGCCGCCTTGATCCGCTCCTTCAGAACGTCGGGATACGTTTCATAACTGCCACCGGCCAGGTCCCATAGGCATCCAAGATCTTGCGGGCAATAGACGACGCTCGTCCGACAACAGCTATCAATCCCCCACAAGGGGACGACATAGTCAGGATTGATCCGCTGTTCGGCGTACCACACCGGATGGTCCGGCGGCAGGAGGTGCAAGGGATTATCGGGAAAGAGCTCTTCCATGAGTGCTCGAAATCTGGCATCAAAAGCCTTTCCGTCGCAACAGGCCTCTGCAAATACAAATCCGCCTTGATTGATGTACTCGGCCAAACGCTGTTTCTGTTCGCCGTTCAGCATCAATCCATCGCGACCGCTGATCCACAATACGGGCGTCTGCATCAAATCTTGCGTCGACGCGGCATCCACATCAATGACCTGCCATGTCATGTCGAATTTCCAACGTGCTTCCACATATCGCGTCAGATTTGCCAGGTCTTCCCGGTGATGATTCCAATCGTCGACGGGGGGTCGTTTGAGTTTCGAGATCAGAACGGGCCGGCGTCCTTTGGAGAGAAACAATGTGGCCAACGCCGTTTCCACGACTTCGCTGCTGAGGCTGCTATTGGAATACCAACGCCCGGTAAGGGGATCTTGTTCTGCCACGAGCGCCGCGGCTCCCTCGCGGTACCAGTCATGTTCCCCCACGAATCGTTGACCGGACATCCGCCCCACACGCTCCAGACCATACATATAATAGTGATACCACGTTTCGCTCCCCATCGACGGGGACGGATTGCGAGTTACAGAAAAATGCCGCGCCAACCACGCGAGCCCTCGATCGACGGGAAGGTTGGGTTGTTGGGCACCACAGCAAATGACCTGTCCACCAACCGCGCGTGCATCACCTTTGCTCAGGTTCTGCGAAATAATAATCATCGAACTGAGGCCCGCACACGTCATGCTGCCGGTCGCGGGGTTGCTGGAATTGTAACCCCAACCGCCGTCGTCCTTCTGCTGCTCGATCCAATAATTCAGTGCTCGCCGCCAAACCTGTTCACTTACGGGAATTCGAACTCGAGCCGCTTCGTGAAGCGCGAGCAGAGCGAACTGAGAATTCGAATTGTCACCCCCACCGCCTTCATCGCTGTAGGTCCACGCCCCGTTCGTTTTCCCACCTTTGATCTGGGCATGTTCGAGCCATAGTGCCCGTTCGCGAATCTTCAAGTGGTATTTGCGGGGGTCGGCCTGGCAGAAGGCCATCGTTTGCAGCGACGTCACGTAGGTTCGTTTGGGATTCGGATCGGACTCCATCCGGTCCAATGCTCGGGCCACCGCCGGATCGTCGGCGGGCACGCCGGCGTTAAGCAAAGCCAATGTACATAACGCGGTCACTCCGCCGAAGCTATTGGACGTTTCGGTCCAGGTGCCGTTACGCAAATCTTGCTGTTTCTTGATCAGCGCTACACCCTTGTCAATCGCCTCGCGGACCGCTTCAGGCGTTACATCCTGTGCAACTACCCGCGTCGCCATCGTGGCGATAAACAGCACAAGCTTCAGGAGAATGAACCAACGGCTAGTCGGTCCGTAACAGACAGCATGCACTGCGTTGCCGAAGCAACGTCCGACGTTCCTGCCACGATGGCCACAAACACCGCGTACTGTTGAAAAATCGGCGATAGGTCGAAGCATGCGGTCGGGTCTCCTTTGAATCTCGGTCGATCGGGGCAGCCGCCGCCCTGCGTTGCTGGTTTCCCGACACAACTATAGAATTGATTTTACTGGAACGGCACGGTTATGAGGATACTGGGGTAAACTTTGCCCATTTATTGGCGTGTCGCCGCCCGACAGTCGTCTGCTGGACGATATGCCGACGGACGAGGCGGCGAGTCCACCGCGAAATACCACCGCGAAATACCCCCGCGAAATACTAAGTCGTTCCATTCGATGGAAAAGCAGCGAACGCAAAAAGGAATCGATGTGTCGACACGATCTCGCAGCCTCGGTGACATTCTGCAGGAATTCCAACAACATCGGATCCTGATGCAAAAGGAATTGCAGAAGGTGATTGTCGGACAGCATGACGTAATCGAGCAAGTGTTCGCGGCGATCTTCACGCGCGGCCATTGTCTACTCGAAGGGGTGCCGGGACTGGCGAAGACGTTAATGGTCAGCACCCTTGCACGGATCCTGGACGTCGGGTTCAACCGCATTCAATTCACGCCCGACCTGATGCCATCGGACATCAC
>JAGQPD010000673.1 GCA_020426865.1 Planctomycetales bacterium | reverse complement strand
AGCGGCCGGGATTGGTATCGGTTCGGGGGATGGGGAGGCGGCCGGTTTCATCGGCGGTATTGCCGGAGCCGAGGGCGATACGATCGAGTTCGTTGATGATGGAGACGACATCGACGGTACCCATGGCGCCATCGCCATTGACATCGAAGCGATCGGCCGGATTTTGCCAGGGGTTGGCCTGGATCGAGATCACATAATCTTCGACTTCGCCGTCGGCGGCTGGTCCGACGGGGAGTGCCACGCCACTGCTACTGAAGCGGAAGCGAGCGGCGGTTTCGCCGATCGCCGCATTGGCGGGGACGCTCGGCAGGTTCAAGGCGTTGGCGCCTGCTGCAAGAGACTGGCCAACAAAAATCTTTTCGCCCGGATCATTCCAATCGCCATCGGCATTGAAGTCGATCCAGGCGTCGAGCAACCCGGCCGCTGAGGCAGTAACAGTGAAGTCGACGGAGACACCCGGCAGCAATACCGAGTCAAACGCGACACCATCGTCATCGGAATCCGCCGTGGCGCCGGCACTCGGCTTCCCATCCGATTCCAGCGACACTCCTGCCCCGAGGTAGAATCCCTCGACAAACGTATGACGCGCGCCGTTTGAACTCAGGAGCGTGGGGTACAGTGGATCCGGAGCATCTCCAAAGTCGAGCCCTTCACCCAGGGTAATCGTAAATTGCGTCAATCCACTGGGACGATTGGGTCGCAGCGAATTGTCTGCGAAGTCCGCAATGCCGGTGTCAGCACTATTGTCAAGTGTGATCAGGTAGGTAGCTCCTTCGCGCCAGATGCCCGCTAAAGGAATGAGACGAATCGTGTCATTCGTGGGATCGTAGCGGAACCGGTAATCCACCCCCTCGACCAAATCGACACCATCACGATTCACCGTAACTTGACCACCGTTGATACGAGCATCATCGGCGCCCACGCCCTGACTATTCGGGAAAGTCCCATCGGACAACTGAATCTCAAATGACGACAGCGAAACCCCAAATAGAGCAACTGACGTGGCAGACGTATCACGATCACGCCCCAGCGTATCATTATCGATTGGGTTCAGCAGGACAGCAGCAGGCCCGATAAAGTCGGCACGGTCTAACGCCCCACGGTCTTTGAACACATTCTCGCCCAAACCGTTGGGAGGTTCCACTGACGGATCGTCGACCCGCAACTGGCCGCGTTGATCGATTCCGGGCGCTAAGATCGGTGACGGTGCAATTCCGATCGCTCCGGTAACCGTCGCCAGTCCGTCTCGTTCTTCCAGGCTGTCAACGGAACTATCAATGGCGACCGAACCGGCAGCCAGGAGGAAGTTACCGTTGGCTGGATCGACGAATAGTGGTTGATTGTTCGTCAATTCGATCACAAAATCCCCCGGATCGATCTGGACGGTGTCGTCCAGATTACCCTGGAAGATACTTCCTCCCAGAACCGAGGGTCGGGTCGCATTGAAGAAGCTGAGTTGACGGTCAACATCGTCGATTCCGGGCGTACTAATCCAAGTATTGCGAATCAATGGCTCGTCTGTCGACGTCGTATCGGCCTCGACCCCCACGGCAAAGTTGGCGATGATGTTATTCAACATCGTGGGACTCGCATTGTCTTCGACGAGAATGCCGACGTCGCCGACCCCGGTCCCTTCCACTAGCGAGCCACCGCGCCCAAACAACGTGTTATTTACAATCCGCACGAAGGGGACCGAGCCTTGCTGTGCAACTTGCCGCGTAACGGGCGGGGCACCACCAGTAAAACCGTCATCGGGGAAGATGAAATCGAATTCCCCGCCGACTGGCAATGGAACCTGCGGCAGATAGATGGGCTCCTCTGGCAAGAGGACATCACCTTCAGGCACGTTTTCGCCACGTAGTTCCACGGTAGCGGTCGTTGCTGCCAGGCGGGCGGCACCTTCGATGAAGAAACTGTTGTCTTCACCACGGTAAATGGTTACGTCCAGACGCGTGGTCTGAATGACGTTGATGATCTCGGTCGCTACGTTGAAGTCCAGCGTGGGACGCTCGTCAGGGAATCCCACATCGTTCGGGCGATCGCAGTCAAATCGAATCCGGTTGGCACCGTCGCGTATCGTTCCGTCGCTGTCCCATTCGAAGAGCTCACCGTGGCCGCTATTGTCCCAGATCGTGAAATTCTGTCCGTCCCACCGTTCGCAGCTATCGGGAAAGGCGGTGTCGATGGTGTCCAGGTCGTACGTGTACATGACATAGCCATTGGGATCCCCCGAGACATGAATTCCGCCTTCAAGTCCGCCGGAAATTACATTGTTTTTGATGGTAATGCCGGGGATCAGACGCTCTTTATTCAATTCCACCAGGCTGGCAGCCGGCCCCGATTGCGGTACGTAGTCACCCGTATTCTGTTGCGAATGAGCATCCTGTAATTCGTACAGGTACGTCGGCAGGTCACGGAGCCCGTCCTCGACGACTATTCCAAATTCCTTAGAATTCGTGAAGGCGCTGTTGCCAATGATGATTTGACCTTGTTGCCTTTGCCGATTGCGATCGGACAGAGAGGCGTTCTGCGTATCGAAGCCATCCTCGGGTATCGCGACGGTACGTATTTCCATTTGGTACCGACCGCTGAGGATTTGATTGGAGGGAATTGTCGGATCGATTTCGTAGATATCATCCGCGAAAGGGGCAAACCGCACTCGCTCACCACGTCCCTGCAAACCGTTAATAACCGGCTCGCGCAAAACAAACGCACCATCGAGAGCTCTGGGGCGCATGGCGACCGAAGAAACGGCAACGTAGTACGTTCCATCAAATAATCCAGTCGGGAGCGTTATCGGACCAATGAAGGGATCTTGGGTCCCAACACTTCCTCGGGAAAGATCAGTCAAACTCGAACCGCTTCCGGCGGCGGGGCGATCCAAGGCGACGTTCGAGCCATTGCTGTAGTAGATGAGAGTCCCGAAGGAATCGAAGATGCCAACTGCCAGGTTGGGCCCCGCAAGACCGTCCGCGTAATCGATATCCAACACCAAACCAACATCGGGATCCGATGCCGTGCTGCTAAGGCCAATGTAACTCAAATCGAAACTATACCAATCCACATCGAGCGCGTTGGTCACATATCCGAAGACAGACGTGGCGCCTTGCTCGGTGGCGAGTACGTTCCCCAGATACTGGTCCTGAATTCGCACCGGCGTGTCCGCTTCGGAGAACACGAAGACCGGTGGATCGTCATCGGTGTAGTAGGAATTCACTTCGACGCGCAGGTCGTTAAACGTACCGGTCTCCACGTGTTCGGCGGCCAACGGCGATTGAATGGGAGGTCCGACCACCGTCGCACCTCGCGACGCATACCGGACGTCGGCGAAATCAACCGTCGACCCGGCGATTTCGTCTAGGGCTCCAATTCGCAGACCGAGTTGGTAGGCACCGAACGTGACGCCTCCGGTTAGGTTCGACAAATCGGGGCTGCTGCTTCGTACACGTACGTGGTACGTATTGACGCTGTCGGTCGGTCCGGGCAAAACAACGCGGAATCCGGCGTCCTTGGCGTTAATCGAGTAGAAATCGGTGCCGCCAAACGGCTGCGGATCGAGGATTCCATCGAACGTTGCACCGTCGGCCGAGTCATCGGATACTGCCACAACTGTGCCATTGGCATCGATCACCTCAACGACCGAATCGAATGCGAAACGGGTACGGTCGATATCGAACCAGACTTCGGTGCCCGCGATCCCGTCGAACGAATAGACATCCACGTCCGACGGTGATGCGATGGCACCGTGGACATCAAAGCCCAGGCGCAAATTATCGTCACCTGACTTCTCATCCGGCGCCAGTCCGCCTAGGAACTGTCCCGTATCCGGCGTTCCATTGGTATCGGAAGAGAACTCACCGCTCGATTCGCGTTCCGTGACGGTGGCGACGTTTCGGTCGTGGCTGTACAACTCAAACCTCAGCCCGGCCCAATCGCCTGGCCGTCCCCCTCCCACAACGTCCCAGCCAATCAAATCAAAAGCGATCCGATCCTGCTCGGTCAAATCGTCAATGTCGCCACTAGCGGCCGGATTCATCAAACCAATACGGACTGGCGTATCTTTCCAATGACTTGCCTGATTGCCGTCACCGTTCACATCTCCAGTCGAAAACGGGATGTCTCCCTTCGTAACACCTTCTACGTACGGCAACTGCTCTCGACTGTCGTATTCGCCGCCGTCATAAAACACCTGCCGCTCAACTCGGGGATTCAAAATCCGCGTGGCATTGGTGAAGTCTAACCGCCCAGCTCCTGGCTCCAAACGGAACATATCCAGCGGCCTCATCTCGATGTCGCGATTCGTACCGCCACTCTCGAGCAGTCCATCCACGGTATCGACGGCACTGACAAAGCCTAACGCATGACCAATTTCGTGCAGCAACGTACCGATGAAATCGACTCGATAGGCGGCAATACCATCAGCCCGCTCCCAATCAAAGATGTCGTTGGTCAGGTCGGCATCGAACCAGTCGATCGTATCGTAGAGCCCCGTCAGTTCGAACACATCGTTGTTGATCGCGATGCGGCCGTCACGGAATTCTTCGGGGTCATACGCCGAAACAACAGCACTGCTGCCGACCGACAGCCCCAACGCCTTGGCATTGGCACGGGTCAACGAGACATCATCGGCGAGGGTGAATGGATTGAGCGGGTTTTGAGGCAACTCTACGACCAACTCGGCCTTCGTCGGCAGCTGATTTACAATTGCTTCATGCGGCCCAGCATCGCGAATCATGGCACTCCGCACTGCACTGTAGTCCGCCGAAACGAACTCGGACGCGGCGAATGCGAGGGTATCGGCGCCCATTTCCTCGAACTCGACATCCAAGGTCACGGTGATCGGGTCTTGCAGTTCCTGCTCCCACATCCGGGCGGCGAACTCAACGGCTTCGATAAAGGCCGGGATCCCAGCAATCTGCGGACCAAAATTGAGATCGATATGAAACTCATTGGTACGCTCTGGGCGCCCTCCGTTGTTTGTGTCGGTTTGCAGATTGCCTTGGCGGTCCTGCCCGGCACCCACGGTGTCGTCCGCCAACGACGTCATGACGACCGGTGCCCCTGGTTGTCCAACGATTTGCAGGCGCCCGCCGATGAAATCATCAATTCCCATCGGGACACCCGTCGCCGTCAAACCGGAGAATTCGCCCGACAATTTTACGACAAGGCTTCGGCCGGGTGCACTTTCCAGACGAAGTCCGCCGTACGTATGAAAATTCGGAACGTAGATGGTATCACGCAGGACATGCACGATTTCGGCGTCGTCCCACACCGATTCAGTTGTCAACGTCCCGCCGCGAACCTCCATTCCGTTGATCGCATTCCCATCAAGAACATTGTTACGAACCAGAGGTCCTTGATTACCGAAAAAAAAAAAAAAAACGTCGAT
>JAGQPD010000672.1 GCA_020426865.1 Planctomycetales bacterium | reverse complement strand
GCGATTAACGCATGGTCGATACTGCCGCTGCTGAGCGGACCAAAGAACAGACCGCCCCAATCGCCGGGCTGCGGCGAACTCTCGCCACCCGTCTGTCGGTCATCGTTGTTCGTATCGAACGTACCGCCCGCGCCGTAAGTATCGTCCAACCGCGAGGTGAAGATCACTTCGCGACCGTCGGTTCCTTCGGCCAAAAGTTGAGCTCCAAACGTGACCTCGATCCGCGCTCCTTCCATCTTGACGACGGTCCCCGGATCGATCTTCAGGCGAGCGTCAAGGCGGGCCCGAATCACGCCAAACGACGAGGCATCGATCGTGCCTCCGATGGCCGAGCCATCATCGGTATAACTTGCCGCGTCGGCGGGGATTTCGGCGACTAAGGTATATGGACTAATGCCACCTACCTCGCTTCGATAAATCCGCTTGGAGACGAATTGTCCCGTGGCCGATGGTAGATTGTCGAGCTGAATACCACCTTCGATCGGCGAGCCGCCAATGGTGATGGGCGAAGTGGGATCGCTGGAGGCCCCTTCCTTTCCCGTGGCATCCACGAACACGACACGATAATTGTAAGTGCCCGAGGACAACGACCCGCGCACGATGGATGTCAGAGTAACATTGTCAGCCGAAGGAGGATCTCGCTGGAGGATGCCGCCGGCCATGTTGCCATCGTCAACATATTGATCATCCGACTTATTGATTTCGGCAACCAACTCAAACACACCGGGATTCGTCACATCCTCACGATAAATGCGTCGCGAGACGAAATCCTCGTCGGCTGGAGGCAACTGACTGATACGAATCGAACCGAGACCGCCCAGTGTCACGGCTGGCGTGGCCGTCGAAGGCCGACCTTCGAAACCGGCGCGATCCACGAACACTAGCTTGTAGCGGTACGTTCCGGGCACCAGCGAGCCGCCGGTTTGGGGCGTGAAGGTCAGCAAATCGATGGGCGGGCGGCTGAGGTCGAGGAACGGGTCGCCCTGACTGCCCTTGATTTGCAAATTCTCCGACAATACATGAACGATATCCGTGTCATCGAATCGTCCCGAAACTGTTAATGGACGCAACGAATTGCCCGCGGGCGTCCGAATCTTGATGAACAGACCGTTGGTCGAATTCATCTCTAGTTGGTTGCCGTAAATGTCGGGACCGACACGGCTGTAATCGGACGTAAACTGGCCGGCTCGTTGAAACCGTGGGGCCAGGAAATTTGTCTCGTCGAAACTATTAGGGTCGGCCGACATGGCGGCGTCGGCACTTCGGCTAATTTTGTTAAATGAGATTGTCGGTCGCGCTTCCAGCATCTGGATGGGGTTAACAATCTGCTGGACCGAATCGATCTTTACATTTCCGCCACCGCCATAACGGATATCCGCGTGATTTACATAGTTGAGAAAGACGCCCTCGTCTTCGTAATTGAAACGGGATTCGGCGTTGTCCAGATCGTTGCGGAAAACGATGCCGCCCCAGTTTCCGGCCGCGGGAGTCGTGGCGGGCAAGTGTGCGTCTTGACCGATCGTCTCATCCAGCCACGATGTGAAATACACATTGCGCTCGGGTGTTCCCAGAACCTGCAGGGCCGAACCGCTACGGTTCACCCCCAAACTGGAACTGCCCACGCCAATCCGCGAGTCGCGCAATTTGAAGATCGCACCCGGTTCGATCATCACGGTAACGCCAAGCGGCACTTCCATCGTGGTGCCGTCGTCCAGCGACTGGCCCGCCAAAGTACTAAAGCCAACTTCATAAGCGAAATTATTCGCTAGTGTGGCGTAGCCTTCGTCCGTGGTGGCGTTGCCGGGCACGGCATCAAAGCCACCATTGCCCACGATGCGAATGATGTCGCCAGGGTGAGTTACGCCAAACGCATTGGCGCGAGCGGGGTTCGCAATGTTGTTGAATGGGTGGGCCTCGGTTCCGTCTGCATTCGGACCAGCGGTCTTATCGACGAAGATCGTACGCCCATGAATTTGAATACCGTTGTCTTGCAAGCTGATGTTGACACTTCGCTCGCCAATTAACGTCAAAACCGGACTGGTCAAATCTTCTTGGAAGGCATCGGTGAGGAACGAATTGCCGCTGACGGTTTGAGCTTTTATGGCCGCTGCCAACTTGCCCGCGATGGTTACCGCCGTGTCGCCGGGAACTAGGTTCACGGGGATGTTGCCCGCGCCCAGCGTACCGGAACCACTACGCATCAGTTGAAAGCGTCGCTGCACATTGTTGCGATTCAAGACCGTGATCACTTGCTGATCCGGCATCTGATCGTAATTGCG
>JAGQPD010000671.1 GCA_020426865.1 Planctomycetales bacterium | reverse complement strand
CGGGTGTGTATTGGACGTAATTCGTAGTCGCCGTTTCGTGGCAAGTAACGATTTCCAGGCAGATCGCGAAGCTATAGAAGTTTGCATTTGGGCGTTGAGCTGCTGAATATGAGTTCCGTGCGACGATCGACGTTAATGTTGGTGATCGTGCCGTTGTGGTGGTGCAGTGCCAACAACTGTTGTTGTTTTGGCGCCGAGGCGAATTCTCTCGCGTTCGATGCGGATCGCTTTGAACGTTGTACGACAAATCGCGTGGAAGGAACACCGGACCCTCCATTGCCGTATCGAAGTGAACGGTGGCGGGCCGAACTTGACTTGCCAAACTGCATTTTCGCTGCTGCCGAACCAGGTCGCGACAGGCTGTTGGTTGTTCTGCAGAACAGCGGTTCGACGCCGTCAAAGATCGTCCGGATTCGCGAGGATTCCGGCGATACCAGCGTTGAAACGCTGCTCGAATTGCCCAGGCGAATCATCTATAGTTTGGCATTTCATCCACAATTCCGCCGTAATGGGCTGATCTACTTGGGTACCAACGGTCCCACGGACTCACAAGAACGCACAGATCAGATTTTGCGATTCCACATGACCGCCGACGGACAGGTCGATGCGAAATCGGAATTGCCGATCATTCAGTGGCGGTCGATGGGACACGACGGTGCTGCGATTGCCTTCGGTCATGACGGGATGATGTACGTGACGACGGGGGATGGTACGAGTGATTCCGACGGGTGGCTCTCCGCGCAAGACGTAACCAATTTACTTGGGAGTGTGATTCGCATCGATGTCGATCGGCCGGATCCCGACCGAGCGTATTCGATTCCGCGCGACAACCCATTTTGCAATGTACCTGGCGCTCGACCAGAACTATGGGCGATCGGCCTGCGAAACCCGTGGCGAATGTGCGTCGATCGTAAAACGGGGCACTTGTGGGTGGGTAACAACGGCCAGGATCTATGGGAAACCGTACACTTGATCGGCCGCGGCGAGAACTACGGCTGGAGTGTCTACGAAGGAAACCATCCGTTTTATGCGCATCGGCAACTCGGGCCGGCGCCGTTTGTGCCGCCGACCATTGAACACCATCATCGCGAAGCGCGTTCATTGACGGGTGGTGAGGTGTACTATGGCGACAAGTTTCCCGAATTGGAAGGGGCGTACATCTACGGAGATTACTCGACCGGTAAGATCTGGGGCGCTCGTCACGATGGAACACGTCTCACCTGGCATCGTGAACTGGCCGATACCGACTCGGCCATCGTAGGTTTCGCCGTGACGAGTTCTGGCGACATCGTGATTGTCGACAATACGAATGGGCTCCAACGACTCGTGACGAACACGATCGCAGGGGTTCTTCCGAGTTTCCCCCAGCAGCTCAGCGATACCGGTCTATTCCGCACGGTGCCCGATCATCGTATGGTCGACGGTGTGATTCCGTTCGAGGTGAACGCACCCGGATGGATGGACGGCGCGTCGGCCGAACGGTTTCTCGTCCTTCCGCCCGATGGAGCGATATCAGGTGGAGCGGCGCGTGGCTGGAAGTGTCCCGAAGGTACGGTGCTGCTGCAGACAATCTCGCTGCCGGCGCAAGACGTTCAGCAGCGCAGGATTGAGACCCGTATGTTGCATCGGTATCGAAACGAGTGGAATGGCTATTCGTATTTATGGAACGACGAGCAGTCGGATGCGAGTTTAGTGGACGCAGGAGGAGCGGATGTAACACTTTCGGTTTACGATAACGAGGACGCCGCGAACACTGCGCAGCAGCGGGTGTGGCGAGTTCCGAGTCGAGCCGAATGTATGTCGTGTCACGCACGTGCCGTAGAATATGTGTTAGGATTGTCGCAGCCACAGATGAATCGGTTGTGTGATTTTCAGGGGAAACAGGAAAATCAAATTGAGATGCTTCGCCGAATTGGGGCGTTGGACATACAATTCGACAAGCCGCTCGATGAATTGCCGCGTTTGGCCAATCCGTACGACGCTTCGGAACCATTGGATGCCCGTGCCCGTTCCTATCTGCACGCGAATTGCTCGGTTTGTCACGTTTCCGCCGGTGGCGGCAACGCACGGATGGAACTGGAAGTTACGCAATCGTCTGAATCGATGAAAGTTGTCGACGCGCATCCACAGCATGATACCTTGGGGATCACGGATGCGAGGGTCGTCGCACCGGGGGCGCCGGAACGCTCGATACTGTACCACCGCATCTCACGGCGCGGACGTGGTCAGATGCCGCCGCTAGTGAGCAATGTTATCGATTCCATCGGCACCAAGGTGATTCACGACTGGATCGCGGAATTGAAGCCGACACGCGAATTTGTTCGGGCCTGGACGGTGGAAGAACTGCGAATAGCAGACCACGCTGCCGATCGAAAACAAATATCGGCGGATCGTGGTCGGGTGGTGTTTGACAAAGCTGGATGTTCGCAGTGTCATCGGGTATTTGAACACGGAGGCGGCGTCGGTTCCGAGTTAACGGGGATCGTCAAGCGGCAGGATCGCGACAAGATCATTGAGTCGATCCTATTGCCATCGAGGGTGATCGTGCCTGAATTCGCCATGACAGTGGTGCATACCCATGATGGCAACGTGCTCCGCGGGCGAGTCGTGTCCGAGGATAGTGACGCGATACGGTTACAGCCGCCGAGTTCCTTCTCGGCCGCTCTGCGGATTGCTAAATCAGAGATTGAGGAGCGGAGGATGTCGAGCGAATCGGCGATGCCCGCCGGATTGCTCAATACTTGGGAATTGCCGGAAATCCTCGACCTGCTCGCCTATGTAACTCAAGAGGAGGAACCATCTCAACCGGCGGCTCCGAAGAACCCGTAACATCACGATTATTGCGGGCGACGTCGTGGGCGGCATTTTGCGTATGCGGCATTTGCTTTCGCGGCGTTTACATCCGGCTGCGCAGCAGTCTGCAGAATTCTCGCATCAATTCGGCGTTCTGCTGCCAACCAATGGCGCTGACGAGATTGCCGTCGACTACGACATCTTGATTCACATAGGTTCCACCAACCATCGTGATATCGAGCGCGCATTTGGGGACGGTCGTGGCAGTGCGACCTTTCAAGCAACCAGCGGCGGCGGGGATTTCGACGCCGTGGCAGAGCATCCCGATCGGTTTGTTGGTGTCGAAGAAGTGTCGAGTCGCAGCTAGCAGATGCTCGTCGTAGCGGATGTATTCGGGTGCACGACCGCCGGAGAAAAACGCGGCAAAGTACTCTTCGGGGTTGACGTCGCGAAAAGCCATGGACGCCTTGATGTGATAGCCCGCTTGCTCGCGAGTAATATCCCATGGAACATTGGGGTTGGGCGGGATTTCGTGCATCACACCGTTGTAAAGTCGAGCCTCCGGCCCGCAGATGTCAACCTGAAACCCTTCTTCCTTGAGGCGGAAGATGGCGTACATCGTGTCCATGATCTCGGTTCCGTCGCCGATGGGGAAGAAAATTTTGTGTGCCATGGAAATGTTGTCCCGTGATTCGCGTGCTTGAGGATCAGTTCATCGCGGATCGCTTCATCGCGGGGCGTCTCGCTGACCCCGCTGGGGCGACGTGCGTTTAGCGGTTAATTTATGCAAGTCAGTCCGCACCTGCAAGGACGACCGAACGGTTGCGGCGGCTGTTCCGGAATGCGTCCGTTGGGATTAATCACCAGACGTGCTGACATTCGATATTTCTTGTACCTTTCTGGCGGAAGCATGCAGTCAACTTCATCGAGCCAACCGGCGTCCCTGTCCAATTCACAACGTATTGTCGTTTTGATCGTTGCCTTTTGCGGCTTGGTATTTGATGGTTTTGAGTTGGGATTGATGCCGGTCGCGTCGCTTTCGGTGACAAAGAGCCTGATGGGAGATTCGTTTTCGGCTGAGGCCGGTGGCAAGTGGTTTGCATGGTATACCGCGGCCTTGATGCTGGGGGCAGCGGTTGGCGGCATCACCCTGGGAAACCTTGGCGATCGGTGGGGCCGACGGCGAGCGATGTCGATCAGTATTTTGATCTATTCGCTGTTTGCCGGGCTAGGGGCGTTCGTCCAGTCGCAGGAGCAGATGTTGATCTTGCGATTTCTCGTCGGACTCGGTACCGGTGGTATGTTGCCCAACGGGGTGGCGTTAGCCGCGGAATGTTGGCCCAATGCTTCGCGGGCACTGATTTCCGGTTTGATGGGAGCAGGAATCAATGTGGGGATCATGTTGTTGGGACGCACGGCGGCAATTTGGCATTTGAGCGAAGATTCCTGGCGGTGGGTCTTTTATGTCGCCGCGTTTCCGGCGGTGTTGGCAGTGCTGTCGTGGTATATTGTGCCGGAATCACCCACGTGGCAAGCAACTCGCAATCAATCGAAAAAGAAGTCGCTCGCGCTAACGGAGATGTTTGGGCCTGGCCTGTTGCGAGTCACATTGATCGGCGTCATGTTAGGTGCCATTCCGTTGCTCGGGGCCTGGGCGGCATCGAAGTGGATGTTGCCGTGGGCCGACAAGGTGGCAAGTGCCACGCACCCGGGATATAAGGGGACCGTTCAATTCTGGTGGGCGTGCGGCGCGATCCTGGGAAGCTTCATGGGAGCGCAGATTGCCAAATGGTTGGGGCGCCGGGTGAGCTACTTCTTCATCAGCCTCGGTTCTGTCACGTTGACGTGGATCATGTTTCGATATTCCGCGCCGCTGCGGCCTAGCTTCATACCGATCGTTTGCGTGCAGGGATTTGTATCGACGCTATTCTTTGGGTGGCTGCCATTGTATTTGCCAGAGTTGTTTCCAACTCGGGCGCGAGCCAGTGGCATGGGATTGTCCTACAACGTGGGGCGATTCGCGAC
>JAGQPD010000670.1 GCA_020426865.1 Planctomycetales bacterium | reverse complement strand
CCCCACACATGAATTGCGACGTCGAGCTTTTCAACTTCGTGTAATTGCAGCGGATCCTCAAATCGCAGTTGCTCGTCGCTGGCTTCCAGCAATCGGTAAACCTGGCATTCATCCGGAGTCATATTGACAAGTGGGTGTCCACCGGCCGCTAAGACCTTGCGGTAGATTGCCACTAGCAGCGGCCGGCTAACGGCCGAACCGCTTATTCGGACCAGGTTGCCAGGCTGTACCTGCGTGGAGTAGTTCACCAGTACGTCGGCCAGTTTGTCGAGTCGTGGGTCCATGTTGATTGGTCTCCTATGAGCGTTGGCGACGTAGTTGGTTCCAGTAAAGCAAACCGACGATGGTTTTAGCATCGCGGATGGTACCGTCGAAGACCATGCCCAGCGCGTCGTCGAAATCGACGATCAGATTCTCGATCAGTTCGCCCGCTTCCCGTGCGGAGGCACCAGGTGTGAGACCTTCGGCAACGAACAGTCGCATGTATTCGTCCAAGATCCCAGGTGCCGCGTAAAAACTGTGCAAATGGCGAACGGTCGTGGCGGTAAAACCTGTTTCTTCGATCAGTTCGCGGTATGCCGTTTCCTCCAGCGGCTCGTCAGGCTCCAGCGTGCCGGCCGGCAATTCCACCAGCCAATCGGCGACGGCGACCCGGAAGTTACGAATAAGACAGACGCTGTCCGGCGTTACCATCGGGACGATGACCACCGACCCCGGGTGACGCACCACTTCCCGCTGGTGCCAGGTGCCGTCGGGCGTTTGGTGTCGAGCTTTTTCCACGCGAAAACGTTGGCATTGTAACAGCAGGTCTTCGTTGGGGGCAGAGGGTTCCATGAGACGGATTGACTCGCGAGATTCTCGGGGAATTTTCAGGCTTGGTCATACGATGCTATCAAAAGATTGATGCATGAGGCTAGCGGTGATAAGATGAAATGAAGTTAACATTCGGCCCTTGCCTGGAGCATGGTTGTTGTATGCACGATCGTGGTGTTTGGAGCGTAAGTCTCGGGCATTGGGGCAATGTGCATGTTCGGCTGCACATGGTTTTTCTATTGTTCGCCGCCTTTACGTTCTATTTGGGATGGCAGGGCGACCAGCAACATGGCGGCAATTCGATGATTTGGATCGGGGTGATCTCGGTCTTGATCTTGTTTATCAGCGTTGTGTTGCATGAATTAGGGCATTACTTTGCGGCGCAGCGGTTGGGTGGACATCTCGACACGATCGTAATTGGTCCGCTGGGTGGATTGAGGCCGGCGCGGGTGCCACACGATCCGCAAGGTGAACTCCTGGCGGTACTGGCCGGACCGCTGACGAATCTTGTCGTCACGTTGATTTGTCTTGCCGCCATTCTCATTGACCAGACAACGTCGATCCAGGGGTTGTGGAATCCGATTGCACCCGATGGCTTGTTAGGACCGGCTGGTTTGGAGATCGAGATCAATTGGCTGATCATCGTCCGATTGACGTGTTGGATCAATTGGATGTTGGTCTTGTTCAATTTGTTGCCGGCGTTTCCCTTTGATGGCGCGCGAGCTGTGCTGGCGATTTGCATGGCGGCGAAACCAGATCTTGAATATCGCCGTGCTGCCCAGTTGGTGGCACTTGTCGCAAAGGTTTTTGCATTTGTTTTAGTGATGCTGGCGTGGGCGTCGCGCGACGCATTTTCCAACTACTCTGCGGTGCCTGCCTGGTTGGCGCTGACGATCATGGCAATCTTTGTATTCTTCGCGGCTCGGGTCGAAGAGTTTCCCACCGAGCCTGCCGAGGCAGAGGACGACTTGTTTGGCTACGATTTCTCGCAAGGGTACACGAGCCTTGAGCGAAGCAGCCAGCGTCACGGTCGTTCGCGCGGCTTGCTAAGCCAATGGTTGGAACAAAAACGACTGGAACGACGTGCCCGTCAGGCCGAACGCGAGGCTTCCGAGGAAGCTCAAATGGACGTGATCTTGCAGCGACTTCACGAGGTTGGGATGGATGGTCTGACCGCCAAGGAGCAGACGATCCTCAAACGCGTTAGTGCCCGCTATCGAAGTCGCGAAAAGAAGTAACTCGTCGAGCGTAGGCTGGGGGTGGTGTATGGCTCGTGATGAATCCGATCGCGAGGACTTGTTGCGTGAAGCGACGGCACTTGTTGCTCGAGTGGAGCTATCGCTGCCAGAACACGACGACCACTGGGTCGCGGGCTTCCGCCGCAATGGCGCGGTGAGCTTGTTCTTTGGTGTCGATCCGGTGTTGCAGTTCAATAGCATGAACGAGCTTCGGCGCGCTTTCGTTCAAGGAACTCTCTACAAGGCAGAGGGTGGCCGGTTGGTGCGTTTGGTACGGGTTCGTGCGGAAGGCGAGGTTGTCTTGTCGCGATCCGAGCCAGTCGACGCGGAACAGGCACAGTTGTTGGCGATGATGCGCGACCGAGTGCGGGAACTGGCCCAGCTGCTGGCGGCGGCGCAATACCGGGTGATTGGCGAGGTTCCTGAAGGTGCTCATGTCGTCGAACGGCTGTGCGATTGGCTAGAGAAATTGCCGACGCCGTTCGGGGTCGCCGAGGCCCCAAACGTTGGTGTGTGAAGAGTCGAGCCGGTTACATCAACTCGAGCATCCGTCCCGTCCCGGTCGACAAGGGCTTTCGCGATTTGATCGCCTCGTGCCGGATTGTCGCCAGCGCCAGCAGACGCTGCTGCGACGGTGAATAGGTTGCTGAGGTAATTGTGCCGACCGCCTTTTGTTTGTCGTCGGCGAAGACATCTGTGCCGATCAGTTGATCGGCGGTTTCCAGCGAGATGGTATCGTCGCTGGGGGAGTTGACCAATGCGGCCTGGATCATCTTGCGGTTAACGTGCCCGAGCGCGTCGATGCGAGCGACTGTTTCTTGTCCCAAGTAGCAGCCTTTGGCAAAGCTGATCGCTTGAGCGTCCCGATTGATCTCTTGCGGCAAGCTCTTCGATGTCATGTCGGTGCCAAACCAGGGATAGCCTCGTTCGATCCGCAAGGTATGAAACGTCGTTAGCGACGCCTTGGGGATCTGCGATCGGTGCAGTTCGTCCGGTAACCATTCATGCGATGTCGACGGAGCGGCAATTAAAAAGCACGAATCGCCCAGCATCGGGTCTCGTGCAACGAACACGGTGTGACTGGACACTGTCACGTGGCGGTTGGCATAGGGTTGACTGGCAGATGGTTCACTGGCAGATGGTTGATTGGCCAAGTCTCCCAGCAGTTGGGGTAAGAATTCCGCGGCCTTTGGGCCTGATACGCAGGCCCAAACCATGTGTGGTGCGCTAATGTCCTTGACCTCGACATCTTCGGTGATCAGGTATTTATCGAAGTGCCGCAGCAGAGCTTCCTGTTGGTTGGGCACCGTCAGCAGCAACAGGGAGCTTTCTTGGCAAAAGACCGTTCCATGACCGATGGTATGGCCTTGGACATCGGTAAGAAACGTCTCGCACCCCTGTCCCGCCGTAAGACGTTTGATGTGGTTGGTTGTGAGGTTGTGAAGAAACTGAGTGCGATCGCTGCCGGTAAACTGGATGGCCGTTAGATCGCTAAGATCGAACCAGACGGCGGACGTTGTGGCATGGAAGTATTCATCACCGATTGCTGATTTGTTGACGGGAGTGGTATTGGGAGTGGATTCCGTCATGTTGTCGCTCGCTGTTGTTCGACGTGGGGGCAAGCATATTGCGAGTTTTCGAGGATGGCCCAGGCATCGTATTCGCGGCCGAGACAGGAGATTTCGCTTGCGCTGCCGATCGAGCCGACGCCAAGGTCTTCGACGACTTCGGCCTTCAAACCGCTATGCAGGTAGACTCGTACTCGCTGCATGGCTTCCAGCAATTGCAAAGCAGGGACTGCGTCGATCGTGGACGCGTTGCGAATTGCATGGTTGCGCGCCGAGGATTCCATCGCCGAGACGACTCGCTGCATTGCAGGACCGGGATGACGATCGATCTGGCTTGCCACCACGATCGCTCCACCATCGTCGACGATCCGCAGGGCCGCATGGATGGTACGAGCAAAGTTGTCCCAATTCTGGCATTGTGCGTTGCCGGAGATTCCGGCAACCACCAGCCCGACTTTGCTAGGGATCGTGAAATCCCACGCGGTTGATGACATTCGTTCGCCGTCCTGGGTTACGGCATCGACGTCGCCGGCCAAGACGTGTAACAAGGTGTCGTTACCGCCGGGAATTACTTGCACCGTAAATCGAGCACCCAATAGCCATGCCGCCTCTTCGACCTCGCGGCGTCGTTGGTCCAATCGCTTGGGGTGCAAGAGTGTGTCCGGTTTGGTGAATCGTTCTTGAGTGCGAGCATCGGCGAAGGTGGGGAAGATACCGGAGTACAATCCCAAGTTGCCTAACCCCTGCCTCGGTTTAACGACACCTATGGGGATTGCCAAATCAGCGTCGCAGATGAGACGATTGATGTAGATCGGCTGGCCATCTCGTGATGTTGCCAGATACTCCAATTGCGAAGGCTCGCTGGGGGTGTGGCCGGTGACCTTTATGTGTCGCCGCGCGCTCGGTGGTATAAGGCTCAAGAACCACTCGCCGCGCGGTTGAGGGTCGGCGGTTACGACCGTAATGTCTTCCGGTTCAGTGACTCCGTCCAGCAGCGCGCCGATTACGCCTGACAGCACCGCCGGTGCTTGAGGGACGTCGCGGTCAAGTGCCAACACGATGCGATCGCCCGGAACCGTTGCCTGGTTGAGCGGTGGATATTGCAATGGATCGACCAGCGCGGCAGCGACCGCCGCCTCGGGATCGTCCAACGGTTCCCCAGCGGGCACGCCGGTCCGGAAAACCTGGACGTGCGCCCCCGCTCGTAATGCGATCTGTTGATCGTTCCCGAATCGAAGATGGCTCTCAGTCATAAGCGATGCGATCGAATCAAATGGTATCCAATGGATTGGCTCGGGGAGCGAAGGTGAGTCGTGGTTGACCCTGGCTTTTTTATTGTATGCGTCGTGGGCCGACCAGCAACCGCGGTACCCCAGCGGCGAACGGGATAAAGGCGAGCTTTACGCAAGTGGAAAAATCCTGAATAATTGCCGGTCAGTGTGATCCCGGTTGAGGGATTGCTAGCAGAGGAAAGGACTCCATGAAGCAAAAACGCAAGATAGCGCCTGATGTGCCGCGGCGTTTTCCCGGTCAGTTGGTCGTGGTGGCAACGGTCCTGGCATCATTGGCCGGTGTCGCGTGGCAGCAAGGGTGGTTTCCTCGATTGGCGCAATCGCCGATGACGCCACAAGCGATTGAATCCACTCAAGTCCGGGAAGCAGATATTGATCCACGGACAATCCTCCAGGAGATGATTGCGGCCTATCGCAACGTGAGGCAATATCGCGACCGCGCGATGTTGCGATTGCGGACGGATCGTGGCGGACGGGTGACCGAGGAAGAGACAGTCGTCGTCACTTCGTTTTCACGACCCAATCGCATCGCATTGGACGTGCATCAAGGGCCGGTGACGATCCGTTTGGTAAGCGACGGGAAGGTCGCCACGGCGCAGGTTAGCGATCCATCGATTCGCGACTTCGACCATCAAGTTGTCGAGCGGCCGGCACCGGCCAAGCTGACGGTGCCGGAACTCTATTCGATGACCGAGTACGTTGATCCGGCGCGGCCAGAGGAGTTGCGTAGTCTGTACATGGGGCTGCCGGTGCCTTTGAGTGTCGGCGCGCTGGAGTTGCTGTTAACCGAGAATCCGTGGCCGTTGCTACTGTCGTCTGATACGAAATTGAGCTGGGAGGGTGTCGTCGGATTGGGACAGCACAAGTGCCATGTCATCGGCGTATCGCACGCGTCGGGAGACTTACGGTTGTGGGTCGATGAGCGATCGCGAGTATTGCACCGTGTCGAATTGCCGAGAGAGACAGTTGAAGTTTCCCGGCCGACGAACGACGCGACGGAAAAATACACGGCGCAAGTGATTGTCGATTTTGAAGAGGTTCAGTTAGACGGGGGCGCGAGTGAAGGTGCCTATCGTCATCGTGTGCCGACGGATGCCCGGCAAGTGCGTCACTTCGTTCTGCCGCCGCAGGAAGATGTTCCCCAAGTCCTGGGCAAGCGGATCGGCGACTACTGGTTTACCGGGCTTGACGATCAGCAAGTGGGTAGTGAATCGTTGGATGGTCGATTGGCCGTTCTGGTGTGGTTCAACGACCATCCCGCCAGTGCGGCGGTGTTGCAGCAGATTCAGGCTGTGTTTGCTGCAGACGGACAAGAAGACGTAGCGTTTCTGGGGGTGTGCACCGAACCGATGACTGCAATGAGTCATCGCGATATCGAAAATCTCCGGCAGCGTTGGGGGCTCGAGTTTCGCGTCGTGCGTGACTTGTCAGCAGTGGGACGTGATCTGTTTCACATTGACCGCGCCCCCACGATGGTCGTTCTTTCTCCTCAGCGCCAGGTGCAACTGTTCGAGGTTGGCGGGGATCAGCAGCTGCAAGTGCAACTCCCCGTCGTGCTCGACAAACTGCGAGGTGGCGAGCGATTGGCAGACGCGTTCATGGAATATGTTCGGCAACAGCAGGTTGACTATCAGCAACGGTTGGCCGCCTCCAGCGTGAAGGCGCCTGTCGCTGCGAGTCCCAATACCGAGGCGGCCATCGCCCCAGCGACCCTTCCGCAGCAGATGATGCTCAAGCTGATGTGGGAATCGAAAGCATGCCATGATCCGGGAAACATCTGTGTGCATCGCATCGCCGCCGTGTCTCAGTTCCTCGTCAACGATGGTTGGGACGGCATTGTGCGACTCGATCGGCGCGGACGTGTCTTGGGCCGTTATACGTTAGCATTGCCCGAGAATTCCGGTGTGCAATGGTTGAGAATGGACACCGACAGTCAAGGGCGGACGTTCGCCCTGGCGCTGGCTCGGCGCGCGCAACAGCTGTTTTTGTTTGACGAGGCCTGGCGGCTGGTCGCGACTTACCCGCATGCCGACCGAAAACATAACGGCATTGACGATGCACTGCTTGCCGATCTCGATGGTGACGGACACTTGGAAGGTTACGTTGTGTTCGCGGGACCCGACGGTATCGAACGAATCGACCTCCGTGCACAAAAGCTCTGGGCTAACCGCATGATGGATGGCACATCGTCCATCGCAACTGTCGAAGGAGACGGCAAGCGAACGCTACTTGCGACTGGGGCAAGTGGCAACGTTGTGCCGCTGGGTGCCGATGGCCGATACGGAACTGCCATTGCCGTTGGGAGTCGAGCTGTCTTTGGGTTGCATGCGTCGGTCTTGGATGATCTGGGACGTCAATCACTATTAGGATTGTCGTATACCACCTCCGGCGATCTGCTGGCAATTGGACTGTCTTCAAAACTTCAGGAACAATGGACCTATCCGTTGCCGTCCGGTGCGTTTGCCAATCAACTGCAGTTCGTCACGAGCGTTGCGCTGGGAAAGGATATCTACTGGGGAATCGCCGCCCCCGACGGATCAATCCATGTGATCCGCTCCGATGGCGGCTTCCACGATCATTTTGCATTGGGAGTACGCGTTGATGGAATTCAAATGGCTGACAACGACGGTCGATTGATGCTGGTCGTTAGTAACCACGGTGCCGTACACGCGTATGAGCTGTCCTTTCCCCAGTAAGGAATTGCGCAGAAGACGCAACGCAGACATGTTACACCTCGCCACAACTCCTTTTGGGGGAGAAGGTTAGGGTGAGAGGGGAGCAGCCGAACCGAGGTTTTGTCGGACTGCGAGAGCGGTGCGCGCACTGCTAGCCATCCATCCCACTTCCAATCCCGCTTCCCAACGATTGCCTACCGGTCAGGAAAGCTGTAACTGCCATGGCGGTTATTCGCAGCTAAGGCAATGTCCTCGATTTGACTTCTGTACCGCGACGATCATGTACAACACGGATAACGTCTAAAATGCATTCCCGCGTCATGCAGGACCTAATGATGAAAACGTTCACAATTCGTATTGCAGTTGTAGCTGTCGTCCTGTCGTGCTGGTCGGACCTCGCGTGCGCCAACGACAACGCCGTCTTGACTCGCATCCCTCCGGCAGAAACGGAACAGGTCGCACTGATTGATGTGGCACTCAGCGACACCGGGCAAATGGCCGGTAAGTTGCTCAGTGCCGAAGGAACCCCACGCGGCAACGTTGCCGTTGCTGTGTTGTATAACGGCCAGGAGGTGGCGCGAACTCAGACCGATGAGCAAGGGCAGTTCGGCATTTCTGGACTGCATGGCGGCGTCCATACATTGATGACGGCCGACGACGACCAACAGACGTGTCGACTATGGACCAAGGGGACGGCCCCGCCAGCGGCAAGTAGCGAGGTTCAATTAGTGCAACACTGTGGTCGCGCCGGCGCGCGGTGCGGATGCGGACGGGCGCATGGGCCCATTAACTGTTGCCCGTCATGCCAGTGCCAATCGTGCCCCTCCGGCCGCTGCCGGGCAATCGGGAAATGCGACGGTTGTCATGGGCTGGGGCTGCAATGCGTCCGCCGTGGACGTGTCCTGGCGGTAGGTGGTGCTGCGTTGGCCGTCATTGGCATTGCTAGTGATGACGACGGAAACGGCGACCCCGAAATCGTGGCCGCTGACGCGCCTGCGCCTGCAGCCGCGGCTGCTGCCATGATTGTACCCGCTTCGGTAGGTGCCGGTCAGATTTCCAGCATTGCCGATGACGATGCTGCCCTGGCAACACCATCGGGTGTGGGAATTTGAAAATTGAGCCACTTGTCGCTTTGGCATCCGTTGACCAAGACGCCCTCTCAGGCCTCGCCCCTCCGGAGATCAACATGCGGGATTCAGTGATTCGGGCATTCGCGGGCTGTGCATTTCTGGCCATTCATGTATTGAATGCCACGGCAGAAAGTCAGTCTCTTGGTAAAAATCACGGCGCCAGCGGGGACGGAAATACCCAAATTCAAGATGTTGGCCTCACAGAAGATGGACGACTGATTGGTCGGATTGTCGATAGCCGCCGTGAAGAAGCTCCGCAACGATCGGTGTTTTTGTACTACAATGGCTGCCAAATTGCCAAGACAGACTGCGATTCAAACGGCAACTGGCAGTTTTGCGGACTCCATGGTGGCATTCACATAATAAAACTGTCCGACGGTACGGAGCGAGTTGTTCGGTTGTGGACGGCTGGTGCCGCTCCGAAGTCGGCAACCGGCGATGTGCGATTGGTTGGTTGCTTCATGAATGTGGCTACGCGCCGCCAATCAGCGATCACTCCAGATTGTTGTCCATCTTGCCAATGCCAGTCGTGCAATACGGGGCGCTGTCGAGCGATTCAAGCGTGCGATGGTTGCCAAGGACTGGGGCTTCAATGCGTTCGGCCGGGTCGTGTCGTCGCGGTCGCTGCCGCATCAGCCGCGGTAATCGCGCTTGCCGTTGAGGCTGACGCCGATTCGACCCCCGCCATTTCAGAACCGTGATTGGTCAATTCGATCGTTCGTCGGTCTGGTCGTCCTGAACCGTACGACCATTGTCATCCGCAGGGGTCGATTCCGTATTTGTTTCCGGGGGGCATTGAAGCGGTAATTCTGGGGTGTGGGATTGAGTTGATTCATCTTTCCACCGTCCTGCATCGCGCAAGGCCTTTCGGAGTAGATACTCGATTTGACCGTTGATACTGCGCAATTCGTCATCGGCCCAGCGTCGTAACGCTGCCATGATCCGAGGATCCGTACGCAAAAGGAATGAATCGCGCGGCACGTGTGACTCCCAACTCGTGCGACAAACATCATGTCCGCCCGCGGTGACCTAGTTATGTAAAGTTCCCGTATTGACAACAGGTTGAGTGTGACGATCGCTACAGAGGACAACCAGCAAATTCGACACCATGGCCGCTCGCCGTTCGTCGTCTAAATCCACAATCTGGTCGCGCGATAGGTGATCGAGCGCCATCTGCACCATTCCGACCGCTCCCTCGACGATCTTGGTCCGAGCCGCCACGACCGCCTGTGCCTGCTGTCGCTGCAACATCGCGGCTGCAATCTCGGGCGCATACGCCAAATGACTGATACGGGCCTCGATCACTTCCACCCCCGCCTTGTCGAGCCGTTCTTGAATGTCGTCTCGCAATTGATCGCAGACTTCCAGCGTGTTGCCTCGCAATGACACCTCGTGGTCTTCGCTGTCGTACGGATGTCGGCTCGCCAAATTCCGGAGTGCCGCTTCGCTCTGAACCGCAACAAAGTCCTCGTAGTCGTCGACTTCAAATAACGCCTCTGCCGTATTGACCACCTTCCACACAACGACCGCCGAAATCTCAATCGGATTGCCGTCGCGATCGTTCACCTTCGAGGGCCTCCCCGATGACCGCGTTCTGTGCTGCAAGATCTTTCCCGCCGCGTCCTTCGTCTCTGGAGTGGTGATCGATCCGGTCTCAAAGTTTCGGACCCGAAGCGATAGATGCTTCTTGCTGAAAAACGGATTCACCCAATAAAAACCCGATTCAACGACCGACCCGCGGTATTCACCAAACAACAACAAGACCCGAGCACTGTTCGGCGCCACCGCCAAGAATCCGAACAACATCAGAATCCCAGCAAGAAACGCCAGAATCGACAGAATAATCACGATCACCGAAGGGTCCCGACTCGCCTGCTCCGCCGCGACCAACGACCAAATAAAACAGATCGGTCCCCCCACCAAAAGCGTAAGACAAACCGCCAACGGCCCCCAACCACTTGACGCCCGGTATCGCTTTTCCGCAATCATCGGTCAATTCCCCCCTTTTACCAAGTAAAACTCCTCACATCCACCGCCATCACTAACAATCCGGTCCCCAAAACGCGCGCCCCATCATTCTCCGAACGATA
>JAGQPD010000669.1 GCA_020426865.1 Planctomycetales bacterium | reverse complement strand
TGGCCACGAGATCGAAAAACTGGAAAGTGTCTGGGAAGACACGACGCTGAAGTTTCTCGCGGACGCTCGCGGATTTAATGTGCAAGGCCACGTAACCGTTGAAAACGACGCCGTTCATGTCCATGCGACCCTCCCCCTGGCGGCGGCGTTGCTCAAGGGCTACATCGAGCGCACGGTTACCGAGAAGCTAGGCACGGCACTTAGCTGAAAACCAAATGGGCGTCACGGTCATCGACTACGGCCGAGCCAGTACCGTCACTTTGTCGGCAGCCACTTTGGCCTGCATGGCAGCCGGCCCTACGGCAGCCTGCAATAGCTCCTCCAGCGTCGCGTCGGTCACTTGAAAGCTGACGCGTTGCCGCTTCGACTCGTCCTCGATGCCCACCCACTCAACCGTAATACCCAACTGCTTGGCGAGCGTATCGACGACGTGCCCGACCGGTTGTTGTTCCACCACCAGCGAATATCGCTTTTCTGCTCGCTGTGATCGAACCCGTGGCCTTGAATCGCCATGAGAATTCATCACCGTCTCCGGCTCGTTACCGCTGGCACCGCGATTGCGTTGATTCAATCGGGATATCGCCCAATGGTCTTCCAACGTCGACCGCACAACCACACGCCCACCGTCCACCCGCACCTCCGCCTGAGGCAACAAGGCGGTGAGTTGATCGGCGACGACCTGAGCGTTGTTCGGTGCCCGATAAACGCGCTCCAACGAGACCGATTCAGGAAAACCGGTTAGTGACAACACACTGCCATCCGCCGAAACGTCGTAGCTCTTATTGAAACCGGCCAAGATGAGCGTCAGCTTCTCTGGCAAAGTCATGGCCGGCAGATTGTTCGCTTTCCAAAGGTCGTGAGGGACCACATCCAACGTCGTGAAACGCGCACGATGTTGCTTGACCAGTGCCGAGATCAAACGTCGAGGTTCGCTCGTCGAAGTCCACGAACACGGCTTCGCTTCCAGGAATCTGGCCTGCACCGGGACCGGCAGCCGCTTCGCTTGCTGATTCTTGATCTCTGCCAACGTGGCCACTCGAGCTGCAATCGCCGGCGGACCGAAATAAACCACCGGCCCCACAAAACCGATCCCAATCTGTGTCTGCACGGCAATCCTCTGCAGCAACTTCCGTAATGGCAGATCGGACACATTCAGGGTGAGCGTTTGAGTCGGATCGACTCGCCGATCCAAAAAGATCGCAATGTGATGCGCCGCTGCTAGCCGTTCCAGGCCGTCACGGAGCGTCGTATCCTGCCATACAAGTGACGCTGTCGCGTCAAGCCGTTGGTGGAACTCGTCCCCCACCAGCCACTCGGTAGCTTCCGCGCCAGACCGTTCGGCCCCGTCCACTCCCGCAACCGCATGCTCCGCCGGCCGCGTTGTTGCCGACGGTGCCCCATCTTCCTCGGCCACTGCGATGGTCGGCGACACGACCGCCATCACGGACCATAGCGTGATAGCAAGCCCACCCAGAGAGGGGACAGTGGAAGTGTATGCCCTACGCACGTCGTGTCATCCTACCTGCAGAGTTTCCCGAAAATGCCTGACCGTTACGTCTTTCCACGATCCCGAAAATCGTCGCACGCCTTCAGATTGTATCTTGCGGTGCCAGTAATTACACTCGTCAGGGAAGGTCGTGCGGTGCGGTGTTGGTTCCTGTGGATGTTCAACATTCTCGGTTTCCAAACTTGCTCGTCCCAACTGTAAATCCCAACTGTAAATCCCAACTGTGAATCCCAAATTGCATATCCCAAATTGAAAGTGCCTGACGTGAAACGCCAATTAAGACAATCAGCACTATTGAGATTCTACCATCAATATTTGAGCAGTGCCGATGCAGCGCGGTACGTCATGGATGTCACCGGGACCTATCAGGTCGCAGGTCTGGAGCGATTATACGAGTACGGATCACGAAATCTGCGTCGTGCAGCCATTCTCGCACTGGGAATGATCGGCGATTATCCGACTCGGAACGTCTTGTCGCGGGCGTTACATGACACTGATCGGGCGGTGCGGATGTTGGCCGAAGACGCGTTGCCCGACATTTGGGCTCGTGCGGGAAACGCGCACCAACAACATCAGCTGGCACAGCTGACGGCCTACAATTCGGGGGGGGGTACATGGACGCCCTGCGGTTGGCCGAAAACATGCTGCGGGTGGCTCCCGAATACGCGGAATGTTGGTATCAATTGGGAATTGCCCAATTTGGCTTGAATCGCACCCGGCCGGCGTTTGAGGCGTTCTCGCAGGCTTTTCACGGTAACGCCACGCAATTTCGTGCCGCCAGCAGTCTTGGCTATTGCGCCCTGCGGCTGGATGAGCCCCAAGCGGCACTCGGCTATTTCCAGGCGGCGTTAGGAATCCACCCAGGGCTCGAACACGTCCGGTTGTGTATCGCCCGGCTCGAGAAATCGCTCAAATATTGATGCGCTCACCGGCCGGTCATCACCAGTCTACCGAGACGTTAGCCTTCGCATACCGATTGAAGTTCGAGCGTCCGGCAACTACATTGAGACCTTTACGGTTGCGCAAACTTTGCGGACCGTGTCCTTTACCGTAGTTAGCAGCTCACGTGTACGGCTTGGATCGGCCGGCCATTGGAACAGAATCATCCCATGAACGCCGCAACAGGACCGGAGACGAATGTCCCCCATTCGCAGGCGGTCGCCGACGCCAAACCGGAATGGTCGCCGCTGTCCACAAAGGCGGTCCCGATAACAATTATCGTCCCTTGTTACAACGAGGTCGAATCGATCCACTTGCTGCGCGAGACACTGCTGCACACGCAGCGATCGCTCGGCCCTTCGTACCTTTTACACTTCGTGTTTGTAAACGACGCCAGCAGTGACGGGACCTCCGCAAAACTTCGCGAAACATTTGCCGACTGGGAGCATTGTCAGTTTATCGACCACTGCCGTAACCAGGGGATCACCGGGGCGATCATGACCGGCATCGCTGCCGCGCCGACAGAAATCGTCTGTTCGATCGACTGCGACTGCTCATACGATCCAAGCCAGTTGCGTGAGTTATTGCCGTTGATGAAAGACGGTGTCGATCTGGTGACCGCGTCCCCCTATCATCCGCTGGGGCGCGTACAACATGTTCCGCGCTGGCGATTGTTATTGTCCCGCGGGCTGTCCGCAATGTACCGGCGGGTGTTGCCACTGAAGTTGTTCACGTACACCAGTTGTTTTCGTGTCTATCGCCGCTCGTCCATGATGATGCTGGACGTCCAGGACACAGGTTTCCTGGGTGTTGCGGAGACGATGGCCCAGCTTGCGTTTCGTGGAGCCAAGGTCGTCGAATGCCCTGCCATCCTTCAGTCACGCGTTTGCGGCCATTCGAAAATGAAGATTGTTCGAACGATGTGGGGACATCTTCGGCTGCTGACGCAATTGGTAAGGTACCGCATCGCCGATCGAAAAATCAAACAACAGGGCCATGGGGCCCGGGTTCGTCGATGAGCGCCGTGCCGAGCAATCGTCAACGAGGCCGTGGCGATTAACAATGCCTACACCAAGAACTAGCAACATGAGAGGTATCCAGTGGAGCGTAATGCACAACTAAGGCTCGATCTCCCGTCCGACCAAGATGCGTCGGGGCGGACGTTGGGGCTGGAGGAAATTGCACGCCTGTCCGACGCGATCGATACGGGAACGCTAACCAGCACGAAAGGCAACTTTGTCAAGGAATTCGAGCAACAGTTTGCCCAACACTTGGGGTCTCGCTTCGCCTTGGCATGTTCCAGTGGCACCGCCGCCTTGCATTGTGCCTTTGCCGCCGTCAACCCCAATCCTGGCGACGAGATCGTGACCACGTCGATCACCGACATGGGGGCGTTGACGCCGATCCTTTACCAGGGGGCGATCCCGGTATTCGCGGACGTCGACCGACATTCGTACAATGTGACGGCAGACAGTATTGAACGAGTTCTGAGCGATCGAACGCGGGCCATCGTGGTGACGCACCTGTTTGGCAATCCATGCGAGATGCGCGATATCCTGGCATTGGCGGCCCGTCACAACCTGCCGGTTATCGAAGACGCCGCCCAGGCATTCGGAGCCACCTACGACCGCCGCCCCGCCGGGACGTTGGGAACGATCGGCTGTTTCAGCCTGCAACAAGGCAAACACATTACGACCGGCGAAGGGGGAATTGTGGTTACCGACGATGAATCGCTGGCGCGCCACATCTACTTGTTTATCAACAAGGCCTGGGGCTACGGCGATCCCCATCCTGATCACTACTTCCTCGCACTCAACTATCGCATGACCGAACTCCAGGGGGCGGTCGCCGTGGCACAGCTTCCCAAGCTGGACGACGTCGTCTACGCCCGCATGGCTTCTGCCGCACGAATGACACAGTTTATTTCCGGACTGCCCGGCGTGACTCCTCCAACAGTCGCCCCCAACGCTTGTCATTCCTTCTGGAAGTACTGCCTGCACGTCGACGGAAATCAAATTCCCGGTGGCGCCGTCGCGCTGGCTGCACAGCTAAAAGCACGAGGGATCGCCTGCGCACCACGCTATATCCAGAAGCCGGCGTTCGATTGCCAGATCTTCCGCCAACAACGAACCTTCGGCAACAGCCGCTTCCCCTTCACGTTGGCCCGCCCGGAAGCGGTCGACTACTCGCGATCACGTTTTCCAGAAACCTACGCCGCACTCGATAGCGTTCTCGTCCTTCCGTGGAATGAAAACTACACGACCGAGCACGTCGACTATATCGCGACTTCCTTGCGTGAAGCCGTTGCGGAAGTGATCGGAGATGCCGTATGAATACCCCGCCGCTCGATGCTCGCCTTCGTTTGGGATTGATCGGCGCCGGCGCTATCGCTCAGTCCTACGTGCAGGCGCTGAAGGACCATCCGCTGGCACGCTTACACGCGGTCGTTGACCTCCGCCAGCAAGCAGCCGAGTCGGTCGCAGATACATGTCAGTGCCGGGCGTTCACCGACGTCCATGAAATGCTGCATGCCGAGGATCTGGACGGCGCCATCATCTGTACCCCTCCCGCCACACATACGGACGTATGTACTGTACTGCTGGCGCATGGGCTGCATGTCTTGTGCGAGAAGCCGCTGGCGATCAACACCGATGCGGCGGAGCGGATGATCGACGCCGCTCGACAGCATCATCGACTGCTGACGATGGCGTCGAAGTTCCGATTCGTCGACGACGTGGTGCAAGCACGCGCGCTGGTCAACTCGGGTCTGATCGGGGACATCGTCCTCTTTGAAAATGCCTTTACCGCTCACGTCGCAATGTCCGAACGCTGGAATGCCTGTGCTGAGATTAGTGGCGGAGGTGTGCTCATCGATAACGGCACACACTCGGTCGATATCATGCGGTACTTCCTCGGACCGCTCGCGGAGCTACAGGTCATCGAAGGCAAACGTATCCAGGACCTCGAGGTGGAAGATACGGTGCGGATGTTTGTGCGCACCGAGTCCGGGATTATGGGTAGCATTGACTTGTCGTGGAGCATCAACAAGGAGCTACCCAGTTACATCAGCATTTACGGATCGCAAGGAACGATCCAGGTGGGATGGAAGCAGTCGCAGTACAAACGTTCGCAAGACGCGGAGTGGACGGTCTTTGGCAACGGCTACGACAAGTTAGCGGCCTTCCGCGGGCAGATCACGAATTTTGTCGAAGCGATTCGCGGCGAGCACCCCCCTCGCGTGACTCCGGAAGATGCCCTGGCATCCGTTCAAGTGGTCGAGGCGGCCTATGACGCACTGCGTGCCAGCCAGTGGCAGCCGGTCGTCGGGCAGTGGAATTGATCCGAGGCTTGCTCGCGTGAATACCGCTCCCCCTACCCGCATTCATCCCACCGCGATCGTCGAAGAAGGCGTGCGGCTTGGAAAGGGTACGTCGGTGTGGGACAACGTGCACATTCGTCGCGACGCGCAGATCGGCGACGATTGCATCATTGGCGGGAAATCGACCATTGCCTATGGCGTCGCGATCGGAAATCGAGTGAAGATCAACTCGTACGTCTACATCTGTCATGGCGTGACGATCGAAGACGGTGTCATGATCAGTGCCGCGGTGGTGTTCACGAACGATCGTTTCCCGCGCGCCGCAACCAGCGACTTGTCACAGCTACGCTCGTCAGATCCAGACGAACACACGCTGCCGACGATCGTCCGATGTGGCGCCACGATCGGCGCCCGGGCGACCATCGGACCGGGTCTGGAAATCGGCGCGTTCGCCATGATCGGCATGGGTTCCGTTGTCACCAGGTCTGTCGAGCCCTTCCATCTAGTTGTCGGCAATCCGGCTCGAGCCGTCGGAGCAGTCTGCCGCTGTGGCGAACCGATCTACCGTTTTGGCCAGGCGGACGTGCCTGTCCAGCTCGCACCGCCTGCGGCCGCTCCTTCACCGATGATTACCTGCAGCACTTGTCACGCGAAGTACCACATCATGGACCAAGCCGTACACGAGGTATCCAGCGGATGAACCGTCCCACGCAGCAGACAGCGGTGATCGGCGGCGGCATGCTGGGCATGACGATCGCCCTGCGGCTCGCACAAGCCGGACACCGCGTTACGCTTTTGGAGGCCGCCGATCAGCTGGGAGGGCTGGCTGCGCCCTGGCAATTGGGCAGCATCCGGTGGGATCGCTTCTATCATGTGACGTTGCTATCGGATGCGCACCTATTGGCGCTGCTCGAGGAACTCAAGTTGCACGACCAGTTGCAATGGTCAGAAACCAAGACCGGGTTCTATACCGATGGCCAATGGTACTCCATGTCGAATCTGCTGGAGTTCCTGCGGTTTCCCCCGTTGCGAATGGTTGACAAACTGCGGTTAGGCACGACGATTTTTTGGGCATCGAAGATCCGCAACTGGCAACGGTTGGAGCGCGTCATGGTGGCCGACTGGTTGCGTCGCTGGTCGGGTCAGGCGACGTTCACCAAGATTTGGCTACCGTTGCTGCGAGCCAAACTTGGAGACAACTATCGCCATTGCTCCGCCGCGTTTATTTGGGCCACGATCGCGCGGATGTATGCTGCCCGGCGGACCGGTTTGAAGAAGGAGATGTTCGGGTACGTCCAGGGGGGTTATGCGCGAGTCATCGAGCGTTTCGCCGAGGAACTTGCGGCCCATGATGTTTCCGTCCTTTGTGGTGTACAGGTTACGTCCGTGCGATCCGGCGGCGAGCAGACGTGGGTTGAGTCGGAGGGTCGGCAAACGCTCGGTTTTGATCGAGTCGTGTTGACCGTCCCTCCCGCTCGCGTAGCCGAGCTGTGCCCGCAGCTATCGCCAGATGAAAGCCAACGAATGCGAAACATTCGCTACCAAGGGATTGTCTGTGCCTCATTACTGCTACCAGCCCCCGTTTCGCCATATTACGTGACCAACATCACCGAACACGACACACCGTTTACCGCGATCATCGAAATGACATCGCTGGTATCACCTGAAGCTTTCGGCGGCAAGACGCTACTCTACTTGCCGAAATACCTGCCCGCCGAGAGTGACGAGTTCCTGCGATCGGACGAGTCGTTTCGCGACCAATTCTACGCTGGACTGCGGCGGATGGTGCCATCGTTTTCCCCGGAGGACGTGGTGGCGTTTCGGATCGCACGCGTCCGGCAGGTGATGCCGATCCCGACGCGAAATTATTCTTCGTCGGTCCCTCCAATGCAGACGTCGGTACCGGGGGTATTCGCCGTCAATTCGTCGCATATCGTCAATGGCACCTTGAATGTCAATGAAACCGTGCGACTGGCCAATGACGCGTCCGGCATCATCACCCGTCTTACCGCATCGCCCCAGCAGGCGAAAACGAATTCCGATCGAGAGAAGGCGAATGACCAAACCAGTTGCCAGCTTGTCCCTGGACCTTGATAACAAGTGGTCCTACCTCAAGACACACGGTGACGCCGGTTGGGACCAATTTCCGACATCCCTTCCGTTGGTCGTCCCCCGGTTCCTGAAGCTCCTGCGGGAATTGGAATTGACGATCACCGTGTTTGTCGTAGGTCAGGATGCGGCGCTGCCCGAAAACCACGCCGCGCTGGCATCCATCGCGGCTGATGGACATGAAATCGGCAATCACTCGTTCCACCACGAGCCCTGGTTGCATTTGTACTCCCGGGATCAATTGTCTGACGAACTGGCACGCGCCGAGCAAGCGATTCAGGGAGCGACAGGCTATCAGCCGGTCGGATTTCGCGGACCTGGATACAGCCGATCGTCGACGCTGTTGCAGGTTTTGGCCGAAAAAGGGTATCGCTACGATGCTTCGACGTTCCCCACTTTTTTGGGACCGTTGGCGCGGGCCTACTACTTTTTCACGGCCCACTTGGACGACGAGCAGCGTCAGCAGCGAAAACAATTGTTCGGTCGAATGTCCGACGGTTTTTTGCCGCTGCGTCCGTATGTGTGGCGGTTGCCCGGTGGTGAGATCTTGGAACTGCCGGTAACCACGATGCCCTGGACCAAGACTCCGATACACCTGAGTTATCTACTATATCTTTACCAATATTCACCGCTGCTCGCCCGCAACTATTTTCGCGTCGCCTTGCGGATATGCCGGGTCTGCAACGTGTCCCTCTCGCTGCTACTCCACCCGCTCGATTTTCTCGGTGGCGATGACGAACCAGACCTCTCGTTCTTTCCGGCGATGAAGTTATCGGGAGCGGAGAAAGTGCGGTTCGTGGGCGAGATTCTAGCGATGATGCGCCGGATGTACGACGTTCGGACGATGCGACAAGCGGCCGAACATTTTCGGCCGCTCGCCCGGCAGCGAAGGGCCTAGCGAGTTTGGGAATCGGCAATTCGAATGGCTTCGTGGACGGCCTCGGCATAACGACCTGGATCGTTCCAGAATCGTGTCAGCGTTTCTTCGCTCTGAAAGAGAAAGATCCGAGCATTTTGGTTGTTCGTTCCGGCCGCCGCCGCGGCGGTTGGATCGTACACCACACCGAACTGACGTGCTCCCGTGATAAACGCCTGTTGCTCAACGTAAGTCACCGGATCGTAGCACGAAAGAACTGGAGCATAAAAATCGGGACGATTAAGGAACGCTTGTTGCGCCTCCACGCTGTGGAAGAGATAGGTGCGACCGCGGTGGACCGCCCCCCAGCGTCGATCACCACGGACCCACTTGCGATGCTCCATCAAGGCGACCGGACAGTAGCCATCCATGGCGAAGGAGCTGTTTTCGGTCTCGGCTGGCGGCGGTGATTCGTTGCTCGGATCGGTTCGAGGATCCCCCGGCGCGATAGAACGGTCTCGCGCCATACCCATCGACGGCGCCGCCGACGACTGTTGGGGAGCCGATAGGGTTAGACTGGGAGGTGTGGAAGGCGATGGCTCCGCATCGTTACCCCATCGGGAGTCCGACCCATCGGCACCAAAGCGATTGTCGATGGCCCGATGAGCTTCTGTTGCGAATCGATTGGCCATGTCCTGACCGGCCTCGCGCACCTGCTGGACGGCCTGGTTGGATTCTGTAACATAACGGTTAACGATTTCCGCCGACTGATCGTCGACTTCCAGCGAGTTGTG
>JAGQPD010000668.1 GCA_020426865.1 Planctomycetales bacterium | reverse complement strand
CTCGCTTGTGTTGAACTCTTTTCCAGTGAGAACCTGCAAAGCGGTGCGGACTTCGTTGATGGGGCGTCCCCAGTTGTAGCCGTTTGGATCGAGGTCGGTCAGGTCGTCGTCGTGGTTTCGCATAAAAGCCAACAGTTCAGGATCGGCCGTGTTGTAGCCCATGTCGCTGCCATCTTGACCGTAACATTTGATCAACGATTCAATCAGCGCAGGGACCGCTCGGGCGTCACCGATGCCGCGCAGCACGAACGGAATCGATCGCAGCATCCGGCGGTTTTCGTAAGGCGTGTCGCGTAACGCCTGCGACAATGAGGGAACGGCATCTGGGCCAAGCTTAATCAGGTCGCGAATGGTTCGTGCCCATTCGTCTTCGCCCGATTGGTCTGTCTGCTGCAGCAATTCCAGCTTCGTTAACAGTTCGGAAACCTGTTTGTCGATGTCCGGCTGCGCCACTTTATCCTGGGCAACTGTGCTGTCACTGGACAGTGCCATCGCGAATACCGCGACCGTGACAATAAGCTTCGGTCGATTGCCGTCGACGAGAATTGAGCAGAGGCCGCTGCGAGTCGGCATGTGTGACTGTTCCTTGTGCAAGCCACGGTATATGCGAACGGGAACCGTTGTTTGAACTTGATTGTAGCGAATTGCGTGCGTGGAACGCAAACGAACGCTACTGTTTCCCGTCGGGCAATTGTTCGACGCGGGGATGGCTCCGTTCCCAGTTTAATCGGGCATCCCGATGCAGTTGCCAGTCGACGTACTCCAGATACTTGTCGTGATTGAGACCGGCGGCCTTGACGGAGTTTTCCGTATCGAACAGCTGGTCCTGTTCGGCAGCCTCTTCCACTCGAACCGCAAACCGTTGCATGACCTCTTCGAAGAAATCATTGGAATAGGGGAGCGCCCGCGTACCACGACCAAAACTTGCGATGCCTAATTCCTGCTCGACATGATGAGCGTTGTAGGGCCGGTCATAGTAGCATAGACGTAGCGTATCATATGGGTATCGCGGCGACATCTGCAGCAATGCGGGGTCCAGTGCAGGAGCACAGGTTGCGATTGGCCGGATTCCAGTGATCGAATGCGCGGTGCGAGTAACTTCTTGTCGCATCGCCCGTTGTCCGGAAGGGGAACTCGACGACGGTTTTGGCATCGGCGTGCTTGTCGTGCTACTTGCTATCGGCAACTCCGCGGAGCCACCTGCGGCCGAGGCCGTGGCACTTCTTGGGGTGCCGTTTGGAGTGGGCTGCGCTTGATGCGATCTGCAGGTGCGATAGCCGCAAGAACCATTCTTCGATTGGCGACACGCCGAACAACCTTGCTCGACGTTCGCCTGCTGGCACTGCTGGCAAGTGCAAGCTGCGGGAATTCGTTCGGCACCGATCGCCATCGACAACATGAAGCAAGCGACAAGGATGCAGACGCGTGAGCTCATTGGCGATGGGTCCCAAGGGTGTTTATTTCTTCGGTTGGTCTATTGTCTTATCGGAACGTGGGGGGGGCACCTGTATCGATTAAGCGATCCGAGCTGCGGATCTTGCATGAATTGGTACCAGGATGACAGCATGCTGGCAATGCAAGTATCGCCACGGATTGGGCTGCGGGAGCGCGGGGAGCGATCAGCCCAGATTGGTCTAGCGAAAAATAGCAAATTCGTGAAGAATTTGGCGGCCATGGGCAGGCGATGGCAGGGTAGCAGTGCAGAGTAACGTGATCGTGCGACGGCACAAGATTACGGGCAGAGCGGGGAATCGGCGAGGTACTCGATGAGGATTAGGGCGGTTGCCTGCGTGGTAGTGGCAGCGGCGGCGATATTACATTGCCGGTGTGTGCCTGTCTGCGCGCAACTGTTTGCGGCGAAGCCGCAGCCGGACAAGGCGACGCCGTTGGAGACTCCGTCGGAGGCAGCCATTGCCAAGGAACGGGCGTTGATTGAAGACATCTACGATCCGGAGATCTTGTTGCGCATCGAGCCGGCACAGACGAAGATGATCCGGACGCGGTACCGCATGCGGAGGACAGTCATAAGTCACCCGGACATCATGGACATCCAGGCGTTTGGCGAGACGGAGTTCGAGATTATTGGCAAGAAGGTGGGTGAAACGACGTTAACGATATGGTTCGAGACGGCGGACCGCAAGCTGCAGATCCTTCGGTACTTGGTCATTGTCGATAACGCTCGCCAGAAACAACGACGCCGAGAGGCTCGTTACAAAGAACTGCAAACGCGGATCAACGAGCTATTCCCAAGCAGCCAGGTATTTCTGTTCCCGATTGAGGACAAGGTGATCGTTCGCGGTCAGGCCCGCGATGCTCAGGAAGCGGCGGAGATCATGCGATTATTGGGCGAGAGAGATTGGGGGAGAAACGGCTACGGCAATCGCAACAACAATGCCGGTTTTGCTGCGGGTGGTGGATTCGGAGACGCCGACGACGACGGGTACAACTTCGATGATCTTGACGCCAGCGTATTCATCAACTTGCTTCATGTTCCCGGGGAGCAGCAAGTGATGTTGAAAGTGCGGGTGGCGGAGTTAGTACGAGACTCAAGCCGGTCACTCGGTGCCGACATCAGTGCGATCCTGGACTCATTTGAGCTCAGTCACATGATATCAGGTGGCGGAAACACTTCGGCGATACTCCACGACGGTGATGTGAAGTTCCTATTGCGGGCGGTCACATCGCACGGGTACGGCAAGATATTGGCCGAGCCGACATTGGTGACGATTAGCGGCAAGACCGCCAGCTTTCTGGCGGGTGGCGAGTTCGCTGTTCCGACGACAGTGGGTGTCAACGGTGTGGGGGCGGCAACGACGACGTTTCGCGGTTTTGGCACGGAGTTGGACTTTACACCCACGGTGCTCGACAAGGATCTGATTCGATTGGAAGTGTCCCCGTCGTTCAGTACGCTTAATGCCGACGCGACGGTCGGTGGCATTCCAGGGCTTAACCGACGAAGTGTCGAAACGACGGTTGACTTGCGTGAAGGCCAGTGGCTGGCCATCGCCGGCTTGATTCAAGATGAGCAGGGAGGGCAGCGGACGCGGATGCCGTTCCTGGGGGACCTGCCGCTGTTCGGCAAACTCTTTGCCACCCAGAATACCTCACGGTTCGAGACCGAGTTGATCGTCCTTGTCAGTCCTGAATTGGTCCATCCGCTGGAGACGGAGCAGGTTCCGTTGTTGCTGCCGGGTATGGAAGTCACCGAGCCGACGGACGCGGACTTTTTTATTCGCAATACGATAGAAGGCTACCAGGGTGCTCACTATCGCAGCACGGTATGGCCCGAGATCAAACGTCAGACGGTGGCGCAACAACATGACGCTGGCCTGCACCGCCTGTCACGGGGAGCACGTCGGATGATGTCGCTGCAAAACTCCTATGTTTCCGGTCCCTGTGGTTTGTCGGAGTAGTCATGCATTCTCGAAATCGGGATGACCGTGAGACGAATGACCGCCCGCCATCAGCGCTTGGCCTCTTGCTGGCAATTGCAGTAGCGACAATATGTTGTTATGGATGCCACGTGCCGCCACCGGCCGGAATAGTCATTCAGCCACCGACTTTGGGTGCAACGGTCGATGAAATCAATCGTCAGCAGGAGGAAAACTCCGAGCCGGCCAAGTTGATTGTTTACTGCCACGAGTTCGAAATCAACTTGCAGGATGAACGCTCGGTGAAGAGTCGCGAGAACGTTGAGCAGAGCAGTTTTCAATACGAGCCGCCGCAGCGAGTGCGAGGATTCCGCTTGACGCCCGACGGACAGGATCACGTGCGAATGATTGCCAAGCACCTTGCGGACTTGCCCGAAGAGTCCCGTCCGCTGGTGATCGTGGAACGTAGTCGCACCAGCAAACGATGGGAAACCATCCACGAGTACCCGGTTCATTTCAACGACGAGTTGGACAAGTTGCGACGCGAAATGGTTGTCGAGGTGTTGCGAGCGTTCGGTATCGTGAATGCTGACGATCTTGTGGTTGTTGCACCGGCGTACCCGACGGGTTTGAATGCCCGTGAGGCGGGAGCGGCGTATTTTAACGCTTTAGGAAACTGGAACCAGGGGAACCGAAGTGGTGCCAGGTAAACCTGAAATGTTGGCCATCGTCCTTATTCTTGCACTCTTGTCGGGGTGCTCGACACTCGTCAATTTCGCGCCGCAAGCAAGTGAGCGAAGCATACAGGACCAGTTGGAATTAAAACTGGGGATGGCCCAGATGGCCGAGCGCAACGGTGCGTTGGCCGACGCCCGACAAGCCTACGAGGAAATCGTTGCGTCGAATCCGGCCAACGTGCTGGCGTTGCACCGGTTGGGTGTTGTGGCTGTGAAGCAGGGCGACCTAGAACGGGCGATCGACTACCTGCAACGGGCCGTTGCCTTGGGGACACCATCGGCCGAATTGATGAGTGACCTTGGATACGCTCATCTATTGCGTGGCGAGTTGAACGATGCTGCTGCGATGCTTTCTCACGCCGCCGAACTTGACCCGGACAATGGCCGCATTGTCAACAATTTGGCGCTCGTCGCAGGATATCAAGGCCGGCTTGATGAATGCCTGGCGCTGTTTCGACGAGTGAACTCCGAGGCCGAGTCGTTGGCGAATCTCGGGTTTGTGCTTTCGCAGCTTGGCGACCTCGAAGGAGCCAAGCGGCATTTTCTCCGTGCTTTGGACTTGGACCCGAGCCTCAAGGCGGCGGCGAATGGTTTGTATTATGTCGAACAAGGGACTCGTGGCGATCCAAACCGGTCGGGAGGTCGATTGGAGCTACGGCGATGACGCGCTAGTGGACGTCGCGTCGGACAATGCATCGGCCGATGCTGATATTTCATCGCCATTGCGATTGAGGAAATCACGAAAGTCGAGGATCGCCGGTCCGATTAACATAATGGCAATCGGTGGCGACAGGCACAACACGACCGGCAACAGCAATTTGATCGAAGCGGTATTGCCGGCGCGTTCCGCTCGATTCTGCCGGTCGCGACGAATGCGGTTGGCGTAGTCGTTGAGCGAATCCACAATGCGACCGCCGAGCCGATGGCTTTGTGCCATAAGTGCACACCACGCGGCGACCTCCGGCAATTCCACCCGCCTGGCGAATCCGGCGAACGCCTGTTCGACGGAACCAGAATCGGCTTGTCGAGCTACGATCCGCAATTCTTCGGCCAGGCTGGGATGCGATCGATGGAATTGGCGCGCAATACTACGGACGGCGGCGTTTACGGGCGTCCCCCCAGCTACGGACATCGCGATCATATCCAGCGCGTCGGGGATTCCCTTTTCAATCTGATTCTTGCGACGCTGCGCGCTGGCGCTAAGTGCGACCCGCGGTACGGCATAGGTCAGGACGCAGACGACGACCCCTCCCGTGCCAAACCACAACTCGCGGCCATCAGCGATCCCCGCAGCAAATACGGCGACGACCAGCAGAATCGCGGAAAAAAACAGCAGGTTCCGTGTTGCTAGAAAATCGTCAAGAGCCGACAGATGGTACCGGCCGCTGACGACGAGTTCCTGGGCCATGGTCTGTCGTGTCTTTTCCGGCAGTGGGATGAGCTGCGCTATTGCCCCGGTGGCGGCACCGAACCTGGGCGCCTTGACCAGTTGTAGATCGTCAACGACGCGATGACGATTGTGCTGGATCCACCGCCGGCCAATAAGAAACACGACAAGGGCAACACCAGGAAAAAGAAAGTCGGTCGCTGTCATTTGCATCGCAGCACCTATAATTCCGATTTCAGAGTGACTGCCACCCACGCCAGTCCTACGACCTCTGATACGATG
>JAGQPD010000667.1 GCA_020426865.1 Planctomycetales bacterium | reverse complement strand
CATCCTGATCATCGCCTTCCAACTGATGGTGGCACGATAGCTCACAGCGTCGCGATTCACGTACCATTCCGTAGCTGCCATTCGGCAGCGACTCGGTCATCAAAGTCATCAAAGAAAAAACCATTTCGGTATGGTTTTTATTAGACGACTTTGCTAGAGTCCGCGTCTGGATGTTGCGGCACGTGAAAGGCCAGTGCCGCACACTCGTCACTAGCAGCTCATCCGATTCGTGAATTCGACGCTCGACGCAAGGAACAGCCGATGACCAAACGCGCCGCGGTACTTTCATCGATTTTCCGACACCCATGCAACGCTCACGCACTGGCGCTGGTCGCCAATCTGGTGGCGATGTGGATCAGCATCCACTTGGCCAGCGTAGTGTTGGCCGCGACACCACTTTCCAATGTTGTTTCCTTTCGTCGAGTCGAGGCGGAAAGCAACAAGGCCTATTGGTTAACGGAAAACCAGGGACCGTGGATGATCTTTGCGGCATCGTTTGCGGGACCGGGTTCCGAGCGCGAGGCTGCGGAACTGGTACTTGAATTGCGCAAGCGATTTCGCTTGGCGGCTTACATGCACAAGCAGCACTACGATTACACTCAGAATGTCGAAGGTAAGGGGTTCACGCCAACCGGAGAGCGAAAGTTGATGCGATACGAGTCGGACGGGGCGTACGATGAGATTGCCGTGCTCGTGGGAGACTATCCATCGGTCGACGACAAGAACTTGCAGAATCACCTGCAGATGTTGAAATACTGCCACCCGAATTGCCTGAACCTCAATAGGAATTCGCAATCGACGTTGCGATTCGCCGGCTTGCGTGCCTTGCACAAACGTCTCAACGGCAACGAAAACAAACAGAAGAAAGGACCGTTAGGACAGGCGTTTACGACCCGCAATCCGATGATCCCTCAGGAGTACTTCCAGCAGCAAGGGCTTGATAAGCTCGTGTTGCAAATGAACGACAGCGTGGAGTATAGCCTGCTTGATTGTCCGGGCAAGTATACGGTACGCGTCGCCACGTTTGCGGGCAATGTGATCATTGACCAGGCGGAGGTGCAGCGTGTCGAGCGGACAGGCGAGATGGAAAGCCAGTTGGCAGAAGCGGCGGAAAAGGCGCATAAACTGACAGTGGCACTGCGAAAGCAGAATGTCGAGGCGTACGAGTTCCACGATCGATATGAAAGTGTGGTTACCGTCGGAAGTTTCGATTCGTACGGATCGGAATTGCCAAATGGTCAGATTGAAATCAACCCGACGATCAAACGCGTGATGGACATTTACGGCCCACGGCAGATCAAGGGCCTGCAGAACGAAACGATGCAGGGCGTCGGCCTGTCACCGAAGGCATTTGGAGGGATACCGTTTGACCTCCAACCCGAGATCGTGCAAGTCCCCAAACGATCGCTAACACAGACCCGCACCGCATCGCGCCGGTAAGCAATGATTGCCAAGAAGAACCATCTCTTCTTGAGCCCGAAAAGAAGCAATTGAAGCATTTCCTCGATCGCGGCGAAATCGGCACCCTGAAGATCAAGCCGTACTATCTCTCGCAACTGATCGGCGACCTCTCCTACTCGGTCAACAACCGCGCCAAAGGCCGCATTCAAAACGAGCTGAACGAGCTCTGCGAACGCCTAGAGTACATCGAGGCCACCGGTGATGGCGAGTTGGATCTACTTTAAGACTCGAGCCGTGAGCCGTCGCACCCTGTCACAATCAACGGCCAAGTTCGTCACCCAAGGCTAGCGGCCGTGCGTGGCGACAGGACGTCGATTTTGCGAGCAGCCGAGCAGCCAGACGCGCGAGCAGCCGCGAGCAGCCAGACGCGATGGTTACTGATGGAGTCATATCGTTCACGGAACACTTTCAACAAGTCGAAGATCGACGAGTCGTGCCGCGGACAACGCACTCGCTGCACTCGATTCAGTTCATCGCCGTCGCCGCTACGATCGCGGGTACCGATGGCCCGGAGGAAGCAGTATTGCACCAGGACACGTGATGCAACATTGCAGATTGGCATACCTATTTCTGTCTTTGTCCCGCCCACCAAATCAATGCGAAAATCACGACGTATTGAATAACTAAGGATACAAAAAATGCAACGGCAAATGTAATCGCGAAGAGGCCCGAGACACGGAAGCGGTACCACGCCATGGGAATCGCCTCGGCTATAGGAAACCTAAGTTCCCCTCGTAAAGATCCTGTCCGTCCCTTGGATGGAAAAGACAATGGCTATTCCGTTTGAGCACGAGGATAACCTGGATCAAACGCACGGTACCCGTCGAACACGTCTTTTCCCTTACGCTCGCCAAGTTCACGGTCATCGGCAATAAGTAAGGGATAATTATCCATCGACTTGTCGCCGATTCGGCAATAACTGCCCCAGCGAGGGCTTATCGCCGGGGCCGCCGGTAATAATCAAGTTCGTCAGACGACTAGTCGAGGGCAACGGTTCGGGCAGCGTAGTCGACAACCAGCCGGTGTTCGGCGAGCAGCTCGGTACCCAGCAAAGGAAGTTGCCCCTCATTGGCGATGACCTGTGCCGCAACAGTCTTGCCAAACCACTCCACATGGCAACCATACGACTCCAGCGTAACGTGGCGTCCATCGGCCAGGATAGCTTCTGCCAACGCCTCCTGATCCAGCCCCAGATCTTCGATCATCGTGCGCGGAAATACCAGGAACCCATCGAACGCGGTGTCGACCCAGACTGTGATCGTGGACGGCTGTTCGGATTCCGTACGTCCAACACGCAGATCGACCAGAGCACGACGTGAATCGTCGACGATTCCATTCAATTCGACATTCCTCCAATATGGATGGCCGCTTCATGGCCAATTCGAATTACGAAGGAGATGCGATCGGGGTACATTTTCCGTGCGTTGGCCACGGCCGAGCTAAATGAATCGGCGATGAAGAAATCACCGGATTCCGGCTCGATCGCGACAAATCTATTCAGATGGTCGCTCTCCAAATCGGCCTGAAGTCGCTCGGCATAGAGTCGTTTCGCCTTCTCAGCGACACCCTTACTATGTTCTGAGATCATAGCCATTCCCCTACTTGCTGTCGGTGATACAATTTCCCCCATCCGACAGCATACGCCAATATCCGTTTGTTGGCGACAGCAACTCCACACAGTCTGACGAAGAAAAAGTTGCACCCTAGTCGCCGAAGACACTGTCACTGAAACCAAACTCACTCGCGGCGACCGGGTGAACTTGGGCGTTCTGCCAGCCGTACCACGGCTGTCCCCAGCCGTATCGCGGCAACGCCGCAAGGCACGACGCGCTGGCGTCAGAGACCCGGGTGGCACTTCGCCGTACTCGTACTCAGCGCAGCGGTACTCCTACTCGTACTCGATGATCGCGCCGCGGAAAACGGGCCCTTCGGGCACGGCAGGGGTTCTGAAGGGCCTTCGGCCCTGGGACGGCGAGCTCGACGTGGCGTTCGTTCTATCGCTGCAAAGGCC
>JAGQPD010000666.1 GCA_020426865.1 Planctomycetales bacterium | reverse complement strand
TTCCTCCCAAGCAGATCGCCCGCGCCAACCCACTGCAATTCATGCTGCTCGACGCGGCTCAACAGGCACTCGACGAAGCGGGCTACGGCGATTCGAATTGGGATCGCCACCGGGCGGCGGTCATTGTCGGTACGACATTCGGCGGCGAGTTCGGCAACCAGCTGCAAATCGGCCTGCGACTGCCTGAATTGCGTCACAACCTGTCGATACTTCTGGCCGATCATCACGTTCCCGCGGCCATTGCCCAACAGTTGATCGACCACTACGAACAACTGCTGTTGGACGCCAAGCCAGCATTGTTGGACGAGACAGGAAGCTTTACGAGCAGCACGCTGGCTTCACGTATCTCGAAGACGTTGAATCTCAATGGTGGCGCCCTTGCCATCGATGCCGGTGAAGTCTCCCGCCAGGCAGCTCTGGAAGCCGCCCGTGACCTGCTCAATAGCGGTACCTGCTCCGTCGTCCTCTGTGCCGGTGCCCAACATGCCATGGACATTGTCGCTTACGAGGCCCATGCCCGCGCCGGGCGGCTATCCGCCGGTAGCCGCGACAGCGGTGCTTCCCACGCCCCCGAAAAATACGTTCCCGGGGAAGGTGTTGCCCTCGTTCTGCTGAAGCGAGTGGCCGATGCCCAACGTGATGGCGACCGTATTTTCGGCGTGATTCGCTCCGTCGCCGCGGCCTGTGACCGACAGGCCCCCGCCATGGCCGTCCACCGAGCCGCGCAACGCGCATGGCAAGATCTCGCAATCCAACCGGCCCCCAATGCCCGAGTCTTCGCCGAATCCCCCTCGCGTTCAAAAAACCATCAAGGACTCGAGTCCCTGCGCGCACTATATCCGCATGGCGATATCCGAGGCCACCTGCCACTCGCTTCGGCAATCGGACATACGCAGGCCGCTCACGGTCTGGTATCCGTGATCCACAGCACCCTCGATGTCAACGACTCTGAATCTGAAGAAAGCGTCACGGAACCGCCCGTCACCGCGATCGCCGCCAACACATTCGGAGGCGTATCCTACCACGTGGTCATGACCCATTCTGCCGCGCCGTGGCCCCCCACTGCGACCCCTGTTGCACCCAGTCCCGCGATTGTTGCGTCACCTGTGACACGCGATAGCCATTCTCCATCTGAACATTCACCCCGCAGTCACGGTCCTATGCTCTCGCAATCTATCAACGACATAGTCTCATTGCACGACGCACGACCGCGATGGTTGATCTATCGCATGAGTGCTCACACCATTCCGGAATTGCGGTCGGCAATCCGAGCTGCCAGTGACGATCCGCGTCGCACGTGGGCAGGGGCTGCTGCCTCGTCCTACGAACCGCAGCACGAACTGCGACTGGCGATTGTCGCCGACTCGCACGACACCCTGAATTCTCGCCTGGCATTGGCTGCGCGTGTCGAAGCTCACGCGGCTCGATCGGGCATGGAGGACCAAGGCGTCTTTTTCCATGACCGTCGGAGCAGCGCCACCAAAGTCGCGTTCATGTTTTCCGGTCAGGGTTCTCAGTACGCCGGCATGCTCCAAGATCTCGTCGCCACGTCCCCCGCGGCTAAAGCTGCCATGGAACTGGCTGACCGCGAACTGGTTGCGACTCATTTACCCACTTATCGCGAGTTGGCATGGGATTCCACGAACCGGCTCGGCTCCGATTCGCTGGCCACACAATTGAGTGTGCTGTTGGCAGATTGGTTCCTCTTTTCTTCATTGAACGAACTCGGCATTGTCCCCGATGCCGTTACTGGACACAGCTTTGGCGAGATCCCCGCCATGCTGGCGGCCGGATGCTGGGATATCGCGACGGCGATTCGAGTGACCAAAGCTCGGGCCTCCGCCGTCGCTTCGTGTGCCACAAGTGGCGCCTTGCTGTCGGTCGCGGCCTCGCCGGAAGAGGTGGCACACCGTATCCGGGATGTCGAACACGAGATTTATGTTACCCATCACAATAGTCCACTGCAGACCGTCGTCGGCGGCAGCCACCATGCACTCGAAGCCTTGCGCAAAATACTCGCTAGCGACGGCCTTTCCATGCAACGTCTGTCCGTGCCGGCCGCGATGCACACACCGCTGATCGCCGAGGCACAATTGTCACTGCGAAACGCCGTCGAACGCGAATCGCTGCAGCCCCCCAAGATCCCGTTGCTCAGCAACATCTCGAATCTCTACGTTGCTGAGCCGCGACAGATCCGTGACAACCTGGTCCATCAGCTAGTCACGCCTGTTCGCTATATTTCGCTGGTCGAGCGCCTGCTCCAGGACAATTTCGGGATTCTCATCGAAGTTGGGCCGGGCAACGTCCTCACAAGACTTAATCGGCAAATCATCGAACATGCCCACCGCAGCGACGTGATCGCGATGTTCACCAATCATCCGCAACGAAGTCAGCAGGAGCAACTCGCGCGCGTCGAGGCGGCCCTCGATTGCATCGGACATTACCTGGTTCCGGAAAGTCATCTATCGGGCGGCGTGCGTCCGGCACGAACCGTGACCGGTCGCGTCGCGAGTTCCGTCGCTGCCGTGCTGGAATTCGACGCAACGACCGTCCGCAAACAACGGATGCGGCATCGGATTCAACCGCCGTCGGACAATCCGCGGAGCTTCGAGCCGTCGAGACTCCCCACGGGAGGCGATCGCGTCGAGTTCGCCGAGCCGGTAGCGCCACCAACAACACCTGTCACTCGCTTGCTCCCTGGCACGACCGAATTATCGCAATTTATCGTCGATTTTATTGTCGATCAGACAGGTTACCCGGCGGAAATGATCGATTTCGATTGGGATCTCGAGGCCGACCTTGGCATCGACAGTATCAAGAAAGCGCAACTCTTCGGCGAATTATGGGACCTTGTGGGACTCGAGCGTCCAACGGCTGACAGCGGCGGTGCTTCCACGTTGAAGCTGGAGGATTTCGCCACGCTTCGGTCCATCTTGCACCATGTACAACTAGTTACCGCAGAGAAACTCAGTGACATCGGGACGTCGGGCGCACTGGTCGCCGATTGCTCGACCATTCCCTCCCCACCGCCAGCGGAGCCCATGACGTTGAAAGCAGCTCCTGTGCCACAAGCGTCACCACGTGTTACGCGTCGTGAACAGGCTCTTCGCTTCAGTATCGATTTCATCGTCGACCAGACGGGATATCCTCCGGAGATTGTCGATCTCGGCGCCGACTTCGAAGCAGATTTGGGGATGGATAGTATCAAGATCGCCCAACTGCTGGGGGAATTGAGCGAGCAATTCGCGATTGCTGCTGATGCCACGGACCGGTCACAGCTATTGCGTTTTCGCAGCCTCTCGGACGTCCTTCAATGGGTGGATGAACACCCGCCGGAAACCGACCACCCCGTCGTTGAAGCAGCGATGCCAGCGAGCCCCTTGCCCAGCAACGGCCATCAGCCGTCTCGCACCATCGACGGGCGGACTGGCACCGAATCAACCGTCGCTCCGGCAACCGAAGCGTATCAATCTCGTCCCAACGGCAGTGGCAATGGTACAACCTGCGGCACAGGAATCGGAACTGCAAACAGAAACGGCAGCGACGATCGGGCGGGGAGCAGCAACGGGGGGAGCCGTGGACGTGAATTGCGCGACACGATGTCGCAGGGGGTTCGTCTGTCGATCGAAACCGTTCGCGCCACCGCCGTAGCGCCACCTCAACCCATCGCACCCACGACCGGGACCAGTTCCGTAGCGGCTCACCCGGCACCGGTAGCGGCAACCGTGACATCGCGGCATTCGTTATGTGTTGCGGAGGCTCCCAAATTAGGTACACCCGCCGCGCGAGTTGCATGGCATGGCGCGGCCGTTATCCTCGGAAGTGGCCAACTTGCCGATGCCCTTGCTGCAAGACTGGCCAATGAGCAGGTCCCGACAACGATCATTCCGGCCACTGGCGACGTCGAGCAATTGATCGCGAGTCTTAACGACGCCTGGACGATGGCCCCCGCACCACACCTTTTCGTGACGATTGGTCGTGACATGGTGGGGCAGACAAGTGCCGCAGAAGCGACATGGCACAGTCGGCGCGAGACGTCCATCACGAATCCGTTCTGGTTCTGTCAGCGTTGGATGGAGCTGGTCAAATCGTCACAGCTGATGGACGATGCGTCGATTGTGACTTTTGTTTCTCTGGGCGGCAGCTTTGGATTCACCGATTCGATTCCGCAGGCCGAAGGGGGCGCGTTGTCGGGAATGATGAAGGCGATCATCATCGAATCTTGGGTGGCTGGCCATCGAACCATCCCGATCAAGATTCTCGATGCGCCTCCCAAGGAACCCGTGGAGACACTCGTCAACGGAGCGATGTTTGAATTGTCGCACCCGAGCTACGACGTGGAAATCGCCTGGAGTGGCAACATTCGTCGCGTGGTACGTGCGGAGAAACGCCCGGTTACTCCCAGCGACCATCCGCTCCTTCGGCCCCGTGGGACCTGGATTTGTACCGGTGGCGCTCGCGGAATTACCGCTTTCGTCGCCCGCGAATTGGCGACTCGTTATCGACTGACATTGCACCTGCTCGGCACTTCGCCACGACCGGACATTCCGGAGAATTGGCGAAACATGAGCGCCGACATCCAGCGTGAAGAAAAACTTCGAGTAATGCACGAGGCACGGCAGCAAGGTGACAATCCCGTTAAGGCGTGGGAACGAGCGCAAAAGGCCATTGAAATTGACGCGACGTTGCGTGAGTTAAAACAGTTAGGCGTCGATGTTCATTACCACGCCTGCGATATCGCAAATCGGCAACGACTCTCGGAGGTGCTCGAGGGTGTCCGCCGTGTTTCTGGCGAGATTAATGGCGTGTTGCACGGGGCCGGCATCGGAAAGGACTCTCGCTTCGAACACAAACAACGTGAACATGTGGAAAAGTGCCTCCGCGCCAAATTGGACGGTACCCTGGCACTGATGGAGGCAACACAACAAGACCACCTCGAATATTTCGTGGCCTTCGGTTCCATCAGCGGTCGTTTCGGCGCCAACGGACATACCGACTATTCCCTGGCAAACGAAGGAATGGCGAAACTCGTCGCATGGTATCGTCAACAGCGTCCCGAGGTGCGAGCCACAACATTCCATTGGCACGCATGGGGCGATATCGGGATGGCTACTAAGGCCGAAACTCGCTTGGCGCTGGAAATGATCGAGATGCAATTCATGCCCGCCGAAGAGGGCCTCAGTCATCTCGTCCGTGAACTGGAGGCCGGGGCTCCCCTGCCAGAAGTGTTGATCACCGATAACAAATACTATCGCCTGTTCTATCCGTCGGAAACGCTCAGCAATGAAGCCGCAAGCGATGGCATCGAGCGGATTCCAACGCCGTTGTTTCCGCATCCCCCCCTGAAACAATCTCGGCGACAGACGATCTTGGGTACCACACTCGACCCACAGCGGGATCCCTTTTTGACGGATCATCAGATGAACGGCCAGCCGTTGCTGCCGATCGTCGTCGGCCTGGAATTGCTCGCCGAGTGTGCCCTGCGAAGCCTCCCTGGTTCGTTTGTCCGCGGCTTTCGCGACGTGCGAGCCGAGCGTGGTCTGCGTTTCTTCACCAACCGCCCTCAAGAAGTTCGCGTCACAGCGAACCTGCAAAACGAGGAAACCGCGGTCTGCGAACTGCGTGCCGATTTCCACAATCGTGACGGGCTACTCGTGGATGCCGATCGACGATACCTGACAGGCACCGTCGACCTGTCACTACAAGCTCCAACAATGGAACCTCGTACTGCGGCACCACACCACGGCGAATGGCACAAAGTTGCCTACCCTCCGCCAGATGCACCGTTCTTTCTCGGCCCGACGCTGCGTTCCCTCCGACGCGTACAGTTTGACGACGGTATCGTCTGGGGACAGTGTATCGCCCCAGCCCTGATCGAACTTGCCGGCAGCCACCGGACCGTCAACAACTGGGTCGTTCCCTGTGCGCTGCTGGACGCTTGCCTCTACACTACCGGGCTTTTGGCCTGGCATCAAATCGAGCCGGGGGTCGCTCTGCCGGCCGCATTCGATCAACTACTCGTGTTCGCCATTCCTCAACCCGGTGACGCCTGCCTAGTCGAGTCACGGATCTCCGAACGAGGCGACGGCCATGCTACCTTCGATTTCGATCTATGGAACGCCGCCGGCGAATGGCTTCTTTCCGCATCCGGCTACCGAATCCACTGGCGCCAATCAACATGATCGATCTAACGGGAAAAGTCGCATTGGTCACCGGCGCGTCACGCGGTATCGGCAAGGCATGCGCGATTCGGCTTGCTGACGCAGGAGCGGACGTGATCGTCAATTATGTTACGTCGCAATCCTTGGCATTGGAGACGGCTGCGGAGATCCAGACGCGAGGACGCCGCGCGGCTGTGGTCCGTGCTGATGTCAGCGAAGAGGATGATGTCGCGGCCATGATCGGCTTCGTCGAACGCGAGTTCGGTCAGTTGGACGTTTTAATCAGCAATGTGGCCACGGGTGGTTTTCGGACGTTGGACAACGCAAATGCCAAGCACTTTGCGGCGGTGATGCGTACCAACGCATTCGCCGTGGTACAACTGGTCCATGCTGCTCGCAGGCTGCTCGCGCGACCGACGGGGCATGCCAAGGTAGTGGCGTTGTCCAGCCATGGTTCGCGAATGGCCTTGCCGGCGTATGGTTTGATTGGCGCTTCGAAGGCGGCGTTGGAGAGTCTTGTGCGTCAGTTGGCGTTGGAGGTTGGTAACGACGGGATTAACATCAACGTCGTGTTGGCAGGGCTCGTGGCCACTGATTCGACTCGTGTCATTCCTGGCGCCGAGTCGATGTTCGCGGCCGTCAATGAGCGAATTCTGGTTCGTGAACGGGAGTTGACGACAGGCGATGTAGCCGATGCGGTTTTGTTTCTTGCCAGTCCGTTGAGCGATCTCATACAGGGCCAGACTCTTGTCGTTGATGGCGGCGTGAGCATTCGCGGATGATCGATGTGGCACATGAACACGAGCATTACCAGCGACACGAACGGTCGATTTGATTCGTTGTTCCCATTGCCGCTGGTCCCCTTCGAGCGGTTCATGCTTGCCGACGACCGCACGTCACATCCAATGACGTTCATGATCGAAGTCGTGTTTGCCGGCAGCATGGATCGCGACGCGGTGCAACAGGCCGTTGTCGCCGCCCAGCGACGCCACCCCTTGTTGAGTGCCACGATCAGCTCAGGTCCCCGTTCCCAATGGCAGCTCATCCCTTCGCTGACAACACTGGTTTGCTGGATCGACGCGGACACGGCGATCTGGCCGCCGGCGGGGACCTACGTCGACCTGCGGAAAGAGCATGGACTCGCTGTGTGGGCCACGATACGCGACGGTCACACGCGAGTGATGTTTCAATTCCACCACGCCTGCTGCGATGGCTTGGGCGCCCGCACTTATCTCACCGACTTCTTGGTCGCCTACGCGCGATCGGCTGCGTCGGCAACCGAGCGTCCCGAATGGCCGCGGTTGGACTACGAACCATTGCGGCGACGTGGCGTTTTCGGCAGTGATTCGGCGGCGGGCGAGACTTCTTCGGACAATCCGGCAGGAACGTCACTAGCCCGCAAGGTGACCGACGCGTACGCCTTTTTATGGGGCCAACTTCCTACTCCAATACCGCGTTCGCAACCAGAGGTAGCATCCCATCGGCACTCGACCAGGATGGGGACCACAGCTTTGGTTCGGCCCAGCAATCATGCATTTTCCCGAGCGGAATCGAGGCGATTGCTCGACAAAGCCGATCGGTTGGGGATCTGGATCAACGACGTTGCCATCGCGTTGCTGTTTACGACCTTGGCCAGTTGGATGCAGGATCAGCAGCCCACACTGCATAAGGGATGGTTGCGGCTGTTGATGCCGACCAACCTTCGCCAGTACAGCGACCGTCGGCTGACAGCCACGAATCGCATGAGTTATTCGTTCTTGGCACGGCAGGTTGGAGCCTGCAGCGACCTGTCCGCGCTAGTCGCAAATATTGCTGCCGAGACTCGTTATTTGAAGAACGCTAAACCGTCGCTCGATTTCTTGATGTTGATGAGTGCGGTGCAGCGGATTCCCGGCATGTTGCGGCTGTTCCTGGGAATGCCACAATGCATGGGCACCGCCGTATTGTCGAATTTGGGCGAAGGAACTCGGCACGTCCGCCGACGGTTTCCCGAACGCAACGGGAATATGCTTGTGGGTGACGTCGAATTGCGCTACTTCATTGGAGTGCCACCGATCCGCCCGGGAACACGGGCCGCATTTGGGTTGTGTTTTACCAATGGCCATATGGTTTTAGGATTGCGGATTGACCACATCGTAGGTGACGAGTCGACGGCGCAGCAATTGATGGAACGCTACGTAACCGCATGGCGTGACTGGGGAGAATTCGCCGCGAGCAGTGCCTATAAAGCTGAAAGGGTCTCACAACACCGATGATATGGTGGATCACGTTTGCATTGCTTTGCCTCCTCACGTTCTTCGCGATGCGCAAGCTTGGGCCCGACGCGGGACTAGCATGCGGGATCTTCGCAGCGCTGCTAATCCCGACGTGGCTATTACTTGATATTTGGGGGCTTCCGGTCAACATGCGAGTGGCGACGAGTCTGGCCGGACTCGGCATGTACTGCGTGCATCCCGACTCCCAGTTCCGCACCAAATTGACGATGGCTGATTTGGCGTTGCTCGCGCTGGTGTTCATTCATTTGGTCTCGGACATCCATCACGACGGATTCCATTTTGCTATTCCCTTGCGGGCCTACGGCGAATGGATGGTACCGTATCTTGCGGGGCGCGCGGCATGCCAAAACTTGGACGATGCACGACGGGCTCTGCCGTGGCTGGTCCCATTAATCCTGGCCTTGGCAATTTTGGGCATCTTCGAATCTTTGACCGGCATCCACACTTGGGAGTTGGTTTTTGGCATTCGACCAGAGGATGGGATGATCCGTTCGGCCTCGCGGTGGGGCGTTTACCGACCGTACGGACCGACCATGTGGTGCATCTTCTTTGGGAACCTGCAATTGGCACTAGTTCCCTGGGCGGTTTATGCGGGCTCCCGCGCGCTGCGCAAAGCGGCACCGCCTTGGTGGATCGTCATGCCGATTGCGTCACTCACGGGCGTGGTGTTCTCCATCTCGCGAGCGCCGATCATCGGGGCCGCGACCCTTTGTTACGTTTGGGCATTTGTGCGGCGGCCAGCGTGGCGCATAGGGCTCGCCGTCCTTGCTGTCATTATTCTGATAGTTGCCTACACACAACGTGACCGTTTGTTGGAGGGTTTGCAGGATTGGTCCGGTGAATCCGATCGTTTGCGCAAGCCGCAAATGACGATCGACAGCGAAACGGTCGTCCATACTGGTACGATGAGCCGCGTCTACTTGTTTTCCGTCTATCGGCGAGCAATGATGCGTGCGGGGTGGATAGGGTTCGGTACGCAAAGCGTGACAGGATTTCCGGTAAATGTGCCGGTGGGCCCGGAGGATACTGCCGCGCTGCGTCACGTGAAGTTTATTGATAACGTTTATATTTTGATGTGCCTGCGGTTTGGACGACTCGGGCTATTGGCCTTCATTACCTTCGGCCTGGCCAGCGCTGTGGCGGCCGCACGACTCGCATGGCACCCACAAGCTCATGGTGCCGACTTTCTCGCGTCACTATGCGGGGCAGTCCTGGGACTGATGCTCACGATGTTGACCGTCTGGATGCCGTTTGATTTCGGCACGATGTTCCTCTTTGATGCCGGTGTAATTGCCGGATTGCGCGGGCACAGTGAGGACGGATTGGACTGACCACGTCAACGACTGCGGTTTGCCCACAACCACTCAAGTTACATTTCGCCGGCACCGATAGAATTCTTGCACCACCTGCCGCTGATACACCGTGGGCAAGACCTGTTTGCGGCGATCATTCAATAAGCTCTGTGCCGCTTCCGGTGAAACATCGTTGTGAGCGATCAACCAACATAGGACCACGGTCGCACTGCGACCACGCCCAGCTTTGCAGTGGACATAGACGGTTTGCCCCGCATCAACATGCAGCTTGATAAATTCGACCGCACGTTCCACGTCCTCTATCGAAGGGGGTGAGAAATCGACGGTCGGGACGTGCAACTGCTCAATCCCGGCCGCCTGGTACGCATCCAACGGCCCTGGATATTCGCGACACATGTTGACAACCGCCTTCACTCCGGCCGCTTTCAACTCCGGCACAAGACTACGAAACGGCAGTGCGCCAATAATCACATGATCGTCAACGCGATCCCACCAGTGCCATTTCTTCAGCACGCGCGCATGCAACAAGTTCCACCACAACGTGGGAAGAAATACCAGATCAGCAATAAAGGCTGGAAGTCGCATCGAGCTCGCGATACGCAGCAGAACGGATTGAGATTTCACCGGACCGTCGGAGTCCGAACGTCACGAGCCCCTTATTGTAGACCATCCGCACAATTCTGCTACGCTACTGCTGCGCGAAGACGCGAGCGATCCGCGGGTCGGCCAGATCCAATCGATACATCACCTGGTTGTAATCGTATCGAGGTGTCGGTGGTGCATCGGTAAAGGTATTGCAATACGTCCCCTCAAAGTAGATGACACGGCCGCCATCTTCGTCGAAAAAGTCGTGATGGCAAGGATTGTAGAACGTCTGCTTCTCGTGGGTCACAATCCGGACAGCTTGACGAAAGGGGCCTTGCGGGGAGTCTGCTTCGGAATACCACACCTCCCCCAAATGCGAAGGGCTCTTGGAATCCTGGGCAATCTCCACGGCAATCATCACCCACTTGCGCCGCCAGGCATTCCACCGCACGGTGCCCGAATGTGGCAATACGTGCCGTCCTGGTTGCTCCATATCCGCGGGCAGAAAACGGCACTCCTCCGCTTGCAGTTCACCACTTTTCAACCAACGCCATTCGTCCCGCTGGGTCGTGGGCGGGCCTGTTTGCCATCGCCAATCGACATTGCCGCCGCCATCCCGTCTCGGAGAACTGCGTCGCGGATCGGCCCCCACGTCGACACATGAGAACGACTCGTATTTGGCAGGGTCCAGCGCAGATGAGCATGCATTCTCGACACGTGTTACCGGAAACGGGATTCCACACATTTGAAACGCCGCATCACCGCTACTAACAACAATCGGATGATTACTCAAATGCCGCCAGGTGTCATCATCAGGCAACTGTGTTTTCACCACAAATACGTCCCTGTCATCGTCGTAAACCATCATGCCGTGCTCGTATTGCACACCCAATCCTTTCCGCCGCGAGTAATGGGCGATCATGCATTCCGGGTGCTGCGGATCGCCGGCAGTCCCACTTGCCGGATCACTTTTGTCGCGATTCAGTTCATCGCGGTCCAACACATCGCGATGATCATCGAGGGGCATGACGCAGATTCCGTCCAGCCACACCACGCCCTGGGGGTTATCGACTTCCGCCATGTTGCGGGCAAAACCGTCTTCGCTTGTAAAGTAGTCATAGTTGATTCCCTGGCGATGATGTGCCGTCGCTTGATCCGGCAAGGGGGACGTAGCACCAGCCATCCGGAAGATTCCCAGCGGGTAACTCAAGCGGTTAGTATCGCCCCAGAACCAACGCAGTCGCTCGCGATAGACCACGGCGAAGACGGAATCTTGCCCGGCAACTCCGGCCGTTCCCAGCGGCTGTGCGATTGGCACTTCCCTGCCGAGTAAATCCGAATCGCGATAAATATCCTGTCCCGTGCAGCGATAGAGTCGTTCGGCAATGTTGGTCCTCGTCATCTTGATCTCATGCGACCCGCCGTGGCGAATTACTATTTTTGTCCCGGCAAATCCAAAACCATCCTGGGGAAACTCGTAGCCAGGCGACCGTACACTGAAGAAGATTGACTCCCCTTCCCGTGACGGCTCTCGGTAGGCGATCCGCCCTGCACTGTCCGTCCAATATGACACGCGATGCACCGTCTGCAGTTCGACCAGCGGGATCCCTCGCCCCGTCTGGTCGTCGATAACCCGCAGCTCCATATAAGATTCGGCGGCATCCACGTCTGCCACGCCACCGATGTTGAGCCGTGCGAGTGTAACCACAAAGAAAAGAATGAGGTCATTTTTCATATTTCATCGTCTTTGATCTTGCAGGTAATCGGCGTTACCAGCGCAGCACACTTGAATATGTCGGTCGTATCCTCCGGCACCGCTTTCGGCCGATTGCA
>JAGQPD010000025.1 GCA_020426865.1 Planctomycetales bacterium | reverse complement strand
GGCGCCGGCAAGTCGACGTTGTTGCGATTGGCGTTGGGAAACCTCTGGCCCAACGCCGGTGGCCGGATCCTCCGATGCGGTCATGACCGCATGGATCTTCGCCGCCTGCGCGAACAAATCGGAATCGTCAACGATCGTCTGGTGGCCGATGTCCCGGCGGACGAAAAGGTATGGGACACGGTCGTCTCCGGCCGCTGGGCACAGATCGGTCTGAAGCATTTTGTCGGATTCGAAACTGGGCCGGAAGACTATGACCGAGCTACAAAGTATTTGCGGCAATTGGGATGGGAACACCTGCGGGAAAAGCGATTCGGTCAACTCTCGCAAGGCGAAAGACAAATCGTAATGGTGGCAAGGGCAAGGATGGTCCAACCCCTAATGTTGGTCCTCGACGAACCCTGTGCCGGCATGGACCCCGGTGTCCGTGAACGTTTTCTCGGCGCGCTCCACCCGATTCTGGAGGATCGCGAGACCCCCGCCTTGATTTTGGTAACCCATCACATGGAAGAAATCCTCCCCGGTATCACCCACACACTTGTCATGAAGCAAGGACGCGCCTTGGCTCAGGGTCCTACCGACACCGTCCTCACTCCAGAAGTAATCAGCCAACTCTACGACGTACGGGTCGATCGCATCGAACAGGCTCACGGTCGCTACTGGCCCATCTGGGGAGCCTGGTCGGGGAACGGAAGCCGAACCTTCAACGAAGCGTCCTAAGTCTAAGCGGATTGCTTTGAAGGCGTGGCCTTGAGGCGAATCGAGGGTTGAAGCTATACTAAATGCTTCGTAACGGACCACGACCAACACTAGATCACTGTTCGCTCACGGACAGATTATCCCCCGGATCGACAGCCCCGCCACTCCTTTGCAATGGGCTTGATATGGGTGGCTTGCCGATGACATCTTTCTCCAAGGTGCGCCGCCAAATTGCGTGGGAAGCTGCGCGATTGATGTATGAGCGGCATGAGTCTGAGTACTATCGCGCGAAAATGAAAGCCGCTCGGCGGATCTGCCGCGGCTGGGTCAAACCGATCGATCTGCCCAGCAATGCGGAAATCCGCGATCAAGTTCAACTGTTCGCTCGATTGTACGAAGGCGATCAACGAGACCGCGATCTGTTAGAGATGCGGCTGGAAGCTCTGCGAATGATGCGGCTGCTGCGAAAATACCGCCCACGGCTCATCGGTAGCGTATTGACCGGGCACATCCGCCGTGGCTCTGACATTGACCTGCACCTATTCGCCGACGGGGTCGAGGGTATCACCGCGGCATTGGACAGCGAAGGATTCGTCTACGACGTCGAACGAAAAAGAGTTCGAAAGCAAGGCGAGGAGAGAATCTTTACTCACGTCCACGTGCAAGATCGGTTTCCCTTTGAACTTACCGTCTACGCGTCCAACCTGGCCCACTTCGTCTTTCGCAGTTCGATTACCGGCAAAGCAATTGAACGAGCCAGTATCGCTCAACTTGAAAAATTCCTCGAACACGAATACCCAGAGCTGGACATCGATCATGCCGTGCTCGAAGTTTCCGAACAAGTCGACCGATTCCAGATTTTCGAGATGCTGTTGCTTCCGCTGGAAAACGTGAAGCAGAGCCCGAAGTATCATCCGGAAGGGGACGCGTTGTACCACAGCCTGCAAGTGTTTGATCATGCCTGCGATGCGCTGCCGTATGACGAAGAGTTCTTGTTGGCGGCTTTGCTGCATGATATTGGCAAAGCCATTGACCCACATGATCACGTCGGTGCGGGTATTGAAGCCCTGGAAGGCTTTATCACACCCCGCACGAAATGGCTGATCGAACACCACATGGATGCTCAAGCGTTCCTCGACGGAACCCTCGGCGCACGGGCCAGACGCCGTCTGCAAGCGGACGAGAGCTACGAAGAGTTACTGCTCTTGGCCGAATGCGATCGCGCTGGTCGACAGCGCGGAGTAGAAGTCCCCGACGTTGATGACGCGTTGCGGTACATCCGCGACTTAGCAGCAATGACAGGGACATAGTCACCCAACTGTCGCCAGGCGTCCCCAGCTCGGACAGCCATGCAACATCGTCATCACCAGGATACCGACAAGCAACGCCATTACGCGTCCGCTTGGTTCGGGGACCGCGACGGCGGGGGGCGCCGCCACGAGTTCGGGCGTATTGCCGAAATTGTCTTTCCAAACGGTGAAGTCGGCGGCGTCGACAATCCCGTTTCCGTTGCCATCGGCCACAATCAGTGACGTGCCAAAGTTGTCTTTCCACACAGTGAAATCAGCTGCATCCACGACACCGTTTCGGTTGTAATCGCCTGCCAGGCCTACGACCAATTCCACTGCGCCGCTCGATTGTTCAATGAACCAGGCCCATTTGTCGCCGGGCGATTCGAGCAACCCGCGAGTGAATTCGCCGGTGATTCCGGAATTCGAACAGACGACTTCAAAGCGATCCTCATACTGAGGCACAAATGGAGAATTGTTCGTGGAGATGACGCGAGCCTCGATTGTCCCGGACAGCTCAACGGGGCCGGTAACCAACAGTTGATCGAAATCATCACCGGCCGCGAACCCGCGAAATTCGAATAGCATTTCGGCGGACTGTTCCTGGCGCAAACTTCCGTCAATGGTCAGGATGTCATAGCCCAAACCGGGTGAAATGAGACCGAGTGAATTGACGATATCGGCCGACAACGTCCCCCGCCCCCGCAGTGTCGACTTAGCCATTAACTGAATCGAATGGCCGGTGACGATTCCATCTCGATCGACATCGACGATCCCGTTGGTAACCACCACGGTTGCATCAGGCGACAACACAACGGAGCCGCCATCGGAGGCGTAAATCGTTCGCGTACCGAAGTTGGAGTCAAGGTCGATTTGAGTAAGCGACGAAATGTCAATCGTGCTGTCCGAACCGGACGAAATGAAACTCACGTTTCCGGTATCAATTGTTGACAACTGGTTGAGGGTCACGCGAGCGCCACCACGAGCCGCTATTTCGGTAAATCCGATCGTGGAGCCGGCCAACGTGGAAATGGTCGATAGATTCAGGTGCGAATTTGAGCCGCCCGCCACGAGCGATGTTGAATGATCGCCGGCGGAGTAAGAATTGACCCCAGCGCGCGGAGCAAAAGTGGCGCCGTCCTGCACCACGATATCTGTCTCGTCGTAGCTTGCAACGACCGGCAGATCCAATTGTGCGGAAGGGCCAGACACTTCGAGCGACACGCGGCCCAAAGTCGTGAGATTGGAGGCAAGAATCGTCGCACCGTCTTCGACGCGCAGTCGTCGCGCACCGATGAAATTATCGCTGCTGAAAGCCTCCAATCCACTGAGGTCAATGACACTATCGGCTCCGATAGCGTCGAACGCAATGGCTCCCTCCGTGATGGAGGTAACCTGTGACAGATCGACCCGCCCGCCATTTCGTGCGGTGATGAATAGAGAATTGAATGTGCCACCGGAAAGCTCGGTCAAGCCGGAGAGGTCGATCACAGAGCTTGCATCGGATGCCGACATCGTTGCCACCTGGCCGCTTGCTGCATAGCTCGTGATCGATACAGGCAGGGACAACGTCGCTCCGTTGGAGGCGGCCAACGACACAGCGTCGAAGCTCTGAACTTGACTGATGTCAATTTGCGATGTTGGACCGTCCAGTTCGATCCGAACACGTCCCAGCGTCGCGAGATTCGGAGTGATCAGGGTCCCGCCATCGCGGGCAACCAGTGACCGCGGCGCAATCAAATTGTCGCCTGCGAATTCGGTAAGCGAGGTCAAATCGACGCGACTGTCGGTCCCTTCGGCGATAATCGATGTCGCTCCCACCGTGATCTGTGGAACACTCGACAAATCCACGGAACCGCCATCGTTAGTCCGAATCGTTGTTCCGTTTAAAGTGCCGCCGGCGAAGGAAGTCAATGCCGACAAATCAAGACTGGAACCAGCGCCGACGCTCACGTAGCTGGTGCTGATGCTTGTCCCCGTCAGTGACACCACGGATGCGGGAAGTGAAAACTGAGCTCCCCCGGATACGGTAATGCTGGATTGATCAAGACTCGTGACCTGCGCGACGTCGAGACTGGACGTGGGCCCGTCCAGCTGCAGATCCACGCGACCCAACGTAGTGAGGTTGGGCGAAACAATTGTCGCTCCATTTTCCGCAGACAACCGCCGAGGGGTCAAAAAACTTGTGGGGACGAATTCCGTCAGCTGATCCAGGTGGATCATGCTACCAGGTCCGGACGCTGAGAAATTAGCCGCTCCAGCACCAACGCTCAATACGGACGACAGATCGATCACGCCACCATTGAGCGCCGTAACGTTGGTGCCGTTAAATGTCCCACCGCTGAAGGAAGCGAGCTGAGAAAGGTCGATCGCACTGTTGGTCCCGTTAGCGATGATCTCCGAACCTGAATTGTCGGAGGCGTAAACCGTCAAATTGGGAAACTGCATCGATCCGCCGGCGAGTGCCGCCACCCTCCCCCTTGCAATATCGGCCGGTCCCGAGATGATCAGCGTACCACCGTCTTGGCTTCGCAGGAGCCGGCCGTTGCTCAAAGTAATCGCTCCGGCGAGTGTCCCTCCCCCCGCACCAACCCATATTTGGCCACCGGTCAATTCGAGTGCTTCGGTCGTCTGCAGCGAGTGGACCGTTGTCGTGCCGCCGGTATGGCTGACAATAATATCGGCGGTCGGCACATCGATGGTGACATCATCGATCGAAGTTGGAAGAGCTGGACTTGTGCTCCAATTCGACGCGTCGGACCAGTTGCCGCTTGCGTTGCCAACCCAGGTGACATCAGCCGCGTTACCAACTTGTATGGCAAGAGTACCGATCCACAACGCGAATACAACCGAGACGCCGTGCCGTATCATCAGACTGCTTGCTCCCTGTCAAGAATTCTCCTGGCCACTTCGATTGGCCACCTGCCATCTTAATCGCATCCGAGGGGCGGACCAAGCGGAGTTTTATAGCTAATGCACACGGGACATATGGTGAGGCGTGCGGTGCGGGACAGGCCTCCGACGGGATGTGGAACTTTCGTGCCTGTCAGGTCTTGACTTATGTATCTCCGTATACTACAACATAGCCGTTCAGTTATTTGCACGGGTGTCCATTCTTTTTTGGGCAGGTGCTTTATGGCATATGCAAGTTCGGCATGTATTTTGGGTGAATGACGGAAGCGATTGAGACCAATAGGGTGAAGGGAGGTCCGAAATGACGTTACGCCTGGGCCAGTGGGTGCAGCACGGAGAATTGTGGTGTCAACGGCGGTACAGTGTCGGCGGATGTTTGCGTTTCGGCGGCGACCATCCACTCATGCAACTCGAGCTTACGGGGCAAAGCCAGGGAATCCTACGCGGACGCAGGGTCGTCTTTCGTCCGCTTTGGAATAGCGTTGATTACCTGCACGAAAGCAACAAAGAAGGGGGGACGACGTGTGTCGCCACCGGACTCGTTTGGCATCAGGTAGGTCCTACGGGCCGAGTTGAATTGGAGATTGCCGACGGCTCCGAGCGACATGGCGCGGGAACGTTGCGACTGGAATGGTGTGGCCAGAACGGCCCCGTCGTGGTGAACATGCCCCGCATCGAATTTCAGTTCATCGACTCCGACCTTGCCGGTCCGCCCCATCTGTCGGAGCCGTTTGTTTTGACGGACCTTCCGGATCACGTCGAACCGTTTGACCTGTCGGATCCGTTTGACCCGCCCGATCTATTCGAATTCGCAGAGGCAAACGTCCTGATCACAGACCTGTTCGAGGAACCCGTGCGCTTTCCGCCCGCAAAACGACTGAACGACGCCCAAGCCGAACGCCAGCTCAAGCGGCTGCTCGCCAAACTCGCTCGGTATGGCATCGCACTGGAGGTCTGCGATCATTTTACGCCTCGCGATTGCTATCGGTTACTGACGGAAGTCATCTGTGTCAAGCAGCGCGTCTACCCTGAAACGGCCGGCACGGCGTGGATTCAATCGTTCTCGACCTGGGAATTCTGTGAGACATGCCTTACCGATTTCCAGGAATGTGAATTCTAGGACGGTCACGTGTCGCGGGCGTGGCGCATTGCCCCGGCAGCGATGTCCAACGATTCTTGGGTTATACTTTCGTGGCGACAGGCTTGTGGTAACTATGGATATCGGCTCCAAGGTCGCAATCCTCCATTCGTCGAATACCTCGAACCGCATAGTATTGCCCATTTTTTGGTGCCAGCTTCGAGACGATGACGTCAAGTAGCAAGCCGAAGTATCGAGCCACCCGCTCCCCAGCCCCACGAGACAACGTCGAGGCTCGCGCCGAATACGGCCAGCGGTGTAAGCAGCACAGCGTTGCTGCCATCGTGGTGCAACAACCCGCCGGCAGTGCCAACAAACAGATTGAAGTCGTCGCCGGTCTGCTTCCTAACGAATACGAAACCAGCGTCCCTGCGGTCACAATCGTCACCACGCCTAGGCAAATCCACCGCTGGGACCGCGGAGTGCGCAGGACAAAGCTTGAGATCATCTCTTACCAACAGACCAACCCACTTTCCTCCGCGCTCTCTGCGTCCTCTGCGGTTCAAATCTTCGCGGTCAAAATCGTCACCACGCCTAGGCAAATCTACCGCTGGGACCGCGGTGAGCGGAG